>CAYNLJ010000395.1:0-2463 GCA_964398005.1 uncultured Caldithrix sp.
TGGAACTTGAGAACAAAAAAGTGGACTTCACCAAACTGGAGATGAGCGGATATTTTTGGATGCGTCCCTTTAAATACAGCTGGTTCCGGCTGGATGGCTACCTGGCTAACATTTGGGGTAAAAAACTACCTTTGCAGGAAAATGTTTTTGCGGCAGGCGATATTGATCCACGTCATCAGCAATTCGCCTTTGCCCGGCGTGGTAATTTAGCACCAAATCGTTACTTTACATTGGCTTCGGGCATGAGGATGTACGGTTACAACGATCCACAAAATCCGTACTTTTACGGCAAAAGCGGCGCCGCCTTCAGCCTGACAATCAAACCTTACAAATACATTCCAGTGGTCTACACCAGTGTAGCGGTGTTAGGTCCAAAATCAATGGACTTTACAACCGACCACATGTTTGCCGAAGCGGGCCTTAAGACCAATTTAGCCGGCGGAGATTTGATCCTGCCATTGTACATCAGCGATCCGGCGCCAGGAGAAAAACATCTGGATTTCCGCTTTTTGTTTAATTTTTCCTTTAGGCTTAACTTTGGTTTTTAAATGGAAAAAAGTTGATTTAATCTTTGTTTCACATCAGAATTGCTGCTATTTCCCTGGAATTGGCAGCCGCAGGCTTTAGGCCTGCACGTTGAAAACGTTTAGAGTTAGGGGCAAGGCATGCCTTGCCCCTGATTTGAGTGCATCGACTGTGTCGATGCTTTGATCTGATGGCTCAAAAATAAAAAATTAAGAGTGAGAAGTCAGCGGTGAATTCGTAGATCGACTCTCCAGAGTCGATTTTCCGCGAAGCGGAAATAAATTACTATGGCCGTTCGGCCAAGCGACTCTGGAGAGTCGCGCTACAATCTTTTTGGAGTACATCGATTGTGGCGATGTAAAAATCCGGTAGCCGCAGGCTTAATGCCTGCGCGATAATAAAGTTATGTGTATAAGAGTTCTCAGTATAAGAGATGGTAAAGGCGAAGCACTTTCCACGATTTGCTCCGGATTTTTTTTAAAGTAATATCGCGGTCGAAAATGCTTCGCCCTTACACCTGGCACGGTTGTAATACGTTCTAATAATGTAAGGGATTCCTCATCCAATGAATCGGGATTCGGAATGACATCAGTGGCCGTAACTCGATCTTTAGATCGAGCAGATTTGTAATGCACGACTGCCTCGATGCAGATGTTGTAAGGACTATGTTCATTATTCCCTTTCGCAAATTTCTTTTACTCTAACTATCCTTCTTCAAATAAGTTAGTGTTCATCCTACATTTAAAAGAAGCTGTTTTCAATTCAAGGTGTTCCATATCCGAAAACAGAAACTCGGCATGTAATAAGGTGTTTAACCAAATTTTCATCAATGAATATGTTTTCATTTAGACTTAAAAATCAGGAAAAGGCAGGTAAGTTAAATTATTACAATAGATTAACCATAAAATTGAATATTTATAAACTTGCCTGAATATATAAAATCAGACAGCTTAAATGACAAAATATCAATATATTAGCACATCAAAAAAAAATTTTATTTCCCATTGATTTTAGTGAATCATCACACTATATTGATGTAATCGATTAAATGATTAAAATTTAATAAGATAGCAAAAAACTGAATATTCTTTCATTAGAATTCAATACGAATCAAAATCATAAATTAGGAGGTCTTATGCAGCGCAAACGAGTGATCATTATGGGAGCTGCCGGTCGCGATTTTCATAACTTCAATGTCTATTTTCGCGATAATGAACAATACGAAGTAGTTGCTTTTACAGCTACCCAAATTCCGGATATCGAAGGTCGTAAATATCCGGCGGAATTAGCAGGTAAATTATATCCCGATGGGATCATGATTTACCCTGAAGAAGAGTTGGTCGATTTAATAAAAAAGCACAATGTTGATTTAGTGGTTTTTGCTTACAGTGATGTTCCTTACGATTACGTAATGAGCCGTTCGGCCATCGTTAATGCAGCCGGCGCAGACTTTATGTTGATGGGTGCCAAAACCACGCAGTTAAAATCCAGCAAACCGGTGATTGCTGTGTGTGCCGTACGTACCGGTTGCGGTAAATCGCAAACCACGCGCAAAGTGGCTAAGATGTTGCGCGATGCCGGTAAAAAAGTGGTGGCCATTCGTCACCCAATGCCTTACGGCAATCTGGCAGAACAGGCTGTTCAGCGTTTCGCAGAATTGTCTGATCTGGACAAATACAAATGTACCATCGAAGAACGTGAAGAGTACGAACCACATATCGTTTCCGGTACGGTGATTTACGCCGGTGTTGATTACGAAGCCATCTTACGCGAAGCTGAAAAAGAAGCCGATGTGATCTTGTGGGATGGTGGCAACAATGACCTGCCTTTCTACAAACCGGATCTGCACATTACGGTGGCCGATCCGCATCGTCCTGGAGATGAATTGTTCTACTATCCGGGCGAAGCCAACTTACGTGCCGCCGATGTAGTGGTTAT
>CAYNLJ010000396.1:0-2449 GCA_964398005.1 uncultured Caldithrix sp.
CAAAGACAAAGACGCCTATCTGCAGGATCAGAGCGCGCAACCGATGACGGTAGAGATTCCGGCAGAATTAGGAGGAAATTAGTGATGAAATGGCCAGTTTATCGATTACATTTTAAGGCGCCCCTGCACATTGGGGAAGAAGGGATCGGGGCAGAAAAAATTGTGCCTTACATTCCTTCGGACACATTGTGGGGCGCCCTGGCCTCGGCACACATCACCCTGGGGTTGCCCTTTGATTTTGAGCAGCCGGCCTTTACCATCAGTTCGGCTTTTCCCTTTGTTCAGGATTGTTACTTCTTTCCGGTGCCGCTTGGCGGGCTGGATGATTTACTAACACAGGCCGCTGCCAAAGACGAAGCTGCCCTCAAGGACCTGAAAAAGGTTCTTTACCTGGAGCAGACCCTATTTGAGCAAATCATCTGTGGCGTGACGCCCGATCTGGAAAAATTGTTTCTTCCGGAAAAGCAAAAAACTTTTCTGCTGAGCAATGCGCAACGACTGGAAAGCTTTCCCATTTTTCGCATTTTTGAAGTACCGCGCGTTACGGTAGATCGATTTCATTCCAGTGCAGCCGAAGGCCAGATTTTCTATTTTTCGCAAATGGTGTTTGGCAAACAGGCCGGGCTCTTTTTTCTGGCCAATTTTAAAGATGATCAAACACAAAACAATATGGAAGCGGCTTTGCGCTTTTTAGGCGATGAAGGACTGGGAGCTGATCGCACGGTAGGTCGCGGATTCTTTTCGGTAGAAAAAGCGGAGCTGGAATTAAAAATTCCGGAAAATCCCGATTCCTTTACCACATTGTCGCTTTTTTATCCGAGAATAAAAGAAATCCAACAATTGCTTCAGGAGAAGGCGCGCTACCGGCTGATCAAGCGTAAAGGTTTCGCTGCCCATGTTTTGGTACGGGGGAAACGGAGGGGCATGGTGCGCATGTTTGCCGAAGGTTCGGTTTTTCCTTTACCTGCTGATAAACAAACCCCGGGAACCAATCCCTGCGTAATTAAAAAAGACGCAGCACGTGCCATTCCCTTCAATGTTTATCGTTATGGGCAGGCGTTTGCTATTCCGGTACGATTTGCTGAGGAGGGAACATGAAAACCATTTTTCAATGTCGCATCCGAACGTTAAGCCCGGTACATGTGGGCAGTGGCAAAGATTATCTGCGCGGCGCCGACTTTGATCTGCAGAGAAATCTGATAACGGTTTTTGACAGTCATCAGCTGCAACGGGACATCGAAAAAGCCGGCGCCAAGGTTCAGCAACGCTATCTGGAAGAGTTGCAAAAAGAGCGTAGCAATCTGTTCGATTTTTTCCGTGCCGTGGGCTGGAAAAGCAGCGACTACAGACGTTATGAATTACCGGTTGATAATGGCAGTATCCGTGAGATTAAGGCGCAAATCAAAGATGGTTTTGGTCAGCCAATAATCCCGGGCAGCTCCTTAAAGGGCAGTTTACGGACGGCGTTGCTGCACCATCTGATCGAGCAGGAAGCCGACAGTCAGCGCATTCAAAACATGTTGCAACGGTTTCAGGGAATGAATACGAGAAATATCAGGCACCCTTCGGATGAAATCGAAAAATATCTGTTTGGCAATGATCCACAAAAGAACTGGTTGCGCGTATTGCAGGTGCCCGATGTTCTGTTTGAGCGAGAGCAGTTACAATTGTTCCAGGCTAAAATATTAAGCAAAACGCAAAATGGCTATGGTTTCAAAAAACTGGGCAGAGAAAAACAGAATTTACCTGAAAAGGATGTAAAATGGGCCACAAGTATTGTACTGGAAGCGCTGAACAGCAATAGTCAATCTCAACCTTTTGAGATTGCTCTGGATGGATTTCTGCTTAGTCATCAAAGATTTCAGCCAACACCGTTTGCTTTTCCTGAAGGCAGATCATTCTGGGAAATCGTAAAAAATCATTTCAGACGATTAGCAGAGAGTGAACAGCAATTTTTTTCTGAAATCGGTTACAGAGAAGCGGCTAACTTTTACCGGGATGTGATTCTGAAAGAACGAGGGCAAAATGAGGTGTTGATGCGCCTGAGTTGGGGCAGCGGCTGGCATTTTATGACCGGCGACTGGCTGACGCCTGCTCAAAAAAGTTTGGTGCGAAAAATGTTCGGGCTGGGGAAAAGGAATGTTGACGAATTCCCCAAAACGCGCCGCCTGGCCGTCGAAAATGGGAAACCATACGTGCCGTTAGGCTGGGTACTGCTGCAGGTGGAAGAAATGGACGGGTAAAAGGTAACGGCTATGGTGAGTGGTGGCCATTATTCTGATACTTTTAGTAGGGAGTAAGCAGTAGGCAGTAGGCGGTTGGCAGTTGGCAGTAGTCAGTAGGCAATAGGCAGTCGGCAATCGGCGGTCTCTGGTCATCGGTCACCAGCCCACAGCCTTAAGGCCCCGTTCTTAAAAAGAAGCAGGTGGTCTGGTCCGCAATATTGCGG
>CAYNLJ010000397.1:0-2444 GCA_964398005.1 uncultured Caldithrix sp.
CAGGGTCAGGTGAAACCAAAGCCACCTGTTCTGTAAATGGGTAGCGCACTTCTTTTACTTTTATCATTTTACTTTCTATCGCTTTGATCTGGTCTACCAGGTGAGCCGGCCCCATCACGGTAACCGAATCAATTTCGGGTGAAACCCCGGTAAGGCTATAGCCGGGTAAGGGCGTAATATTGTGTTTAATGGAAATCGGTTTTGGCGCTTCTTTGTAGCGATCTACCTTGAGTTCAATCTTTTTGGGTTCGAGAACATCTTCAACCGTAATACCTAATTCCTGCCCCACATAAAACTGGCTCATAAAATCCCTCAAATCGACGACCGTTGTCTTATTTATGGAGGGTAATTCCAATCGGATGATTGGCTTGTAAAAATAGAGGCCTAAAAGAGCCCTGCCCTTACCTTTTAATTTTAAGTTGATCGCTTTGGGAGGGATTTCACTCAAAACGTAGCCATTGGCTAATTTGGTGATTTTAAAGGGTAAACTTACCCGAATAGAATAGGTTTTATCGGTGGTAACCGCAGCCCAGAGTAAAAGTGCCAACAAAAAAGAACCAACCAAAGCCCGGTAATCAGCGTTATTTAAATCTTTCCCCAGAAATTTCATACATTTGCTCTCATACTTTTTTGGCTACATCGATTAATTCGATTAAGGCAAAATCTTTATCCGGATTTACCTTGAAATAGTCTGCCGCACGACCCTGTGACAAAGCAATCTCCAACATGTTTTTACTGTTCCACAAGACCAGCGGTTGCCCAATTTCCTGTTGTGCGTAATATTCCCAGATTCGGTCACTTTTAAAATTTTTAAAATTTACCAATTTTATGGCTTTTTTCCAATGTTTCAAATCTTCTTTGGAGAGCGCAAAAATAATGTTGCCAAAATGATCGATGGACACAATGGCCGCCTTACACACATTGTCTTCGATTTGCAGTTCCAGATGGTCATCAATGACCACGCGGTCCAGGGGCATGGCAATCTCCTCCGGTTTTACCCCTTTGGCCAGTAGTGCGGCAGCCGGGGCAAAAATGTCACGTCCATGAAACGTGCTGCTGAACCCATTGGGATTCACCACTTCCGGTCTGATTTCAAAAGCCTGGTAGGCTTCCTTTTTCAGGATGAAATTGAACACTCCATTATCCGGCCCCACAAAATAATAATTCATGGTGCGAATTATGATTGGTTTCCGTTGGCTGCCCACCCCCGGATCAACCACCACCAAATGGACCGTACCCTGAGGGAAGGAATCGTAATAATTCAACAAACTGTAGGCAGCTTCCTTAATATTAAAGGGCTGAATTTCATGCGTGATGTCGATCAGTTCAGCCTCGGGTGCTTCCTTTAACAACACCCCTTTAACACTGCCCACATAACCATCTTTAGTGCCAAAATCGCTCATCAGGGTAATAATCATGCCCGGCTCCTGATTTTTTGACACTTTGGACAGAAATGCGTACCACGTCCGGCTACGCGTTTCTTTTCAATCAATGTGCCGCAATCAAAACAGGGTTGCCCGGTTCTTCGGTAAACTTTAAAGTACAATTGGTTTTGACCGGGATTTCCGTAGGCATCGCGGTAATCGGAAATAGTACTGCCCATGTTTTGAACCGCTTTTTGCAGGATGAATTGAATCGCCTCGTACAGATCTTTTGCTTTTTTACGGCCGATTTTGGAACACGGTTGTTCAGGATGAATTTTTGCCCTGAAAAGGCTCTCGTCCGTGTAAATATTGCCCAGTCCCGCAATCCATTTTTGCGACATCAGAAAGGCTTTAATCCCCATATTACGTTTTTTTAAAACTTTGTAAAAATAATCGAACGTCATTTGTGGATCAAATGCATCGAGGCCTACTTCTTTAAGCACCTCTTCCGGCTGTTCGACGTGGTAAATCCGGCCGAATTTTCTTGTGTCTTCAAACATTAAAACGGAACCATCCGTAAAATAAATTAAGCAGCGCAAATGAGGATGTTGTTCCAAATCAAAATGATTACTCTGCAACGACAGGCGACCGGTCATTCGCAGGTGAATGACCAGATGACTCTGGTCGAGATCAAATAAAATGTACTTTCCAATACGCCGGATTTGGCGAATGGTCTGGCCGCTTAAAGGCAATTCCGCCCGATTGTCAAACGTCTTTGCCCACAACGGTTCAACCATTTTAATGGTTCTGCCCGGCAGCAGGGGTTTTAATTCTCTGACTACGGTCTCTACTTCTGGTAATTCCGGCATTTTTTCTCTGTTATTGTTTTTTTATAAAATAGAATTTAAGAAGGATTGGAATTCATTCCAAAAATAGCAATATTCCGGCGGAATTGGAATCGAGGACCATCAAGCAGAATAAGAGGGATTTGTCGCAAATTTTTCACGGTAAAACCTGTGCATTCAGCAATTGGCTGATGGTAACCAGTCGGTAACCGCGATGGCGTAATGAATCGATAAG
>CAYNLJ010000398.1:0-2438 GCA_964398005.1 uncultured Caldithrix sp.
AAAGGTTTACGACAAGCCCTAAAAGGCTGAATGCCCCCATAACTTCAAAGATCGGCACACTGGGCACCAACAGCTTGTAGATGACCTGGGCAACCACAACGCAGGCTGCTAAAAAAATCAAGCTGCCCTTAAAAAGCGCCACTTTCGCTTTTACGGCACTTCCTTTAAAAACAGCGTAAAGACTAAGACCATAAGTCAATGCATCTCCAAGATTATCCAGGCTGTCAGCCAGTAATGCAGTGGACCTGCTGTAAAGAGCTGCCGTTACAATAACAATGAACATGACGGCATTGATAATCAGTACGATTTTTAGCGTTCCCCTTTGCCTTTCACGAAGAGCGTCGACAGTACAACTATCATCACAACAATGACTCATATCCTAAACCTCATTACTCATTAAATTTCAAGAACGATCAACATGGATAGAATTCACTACTTTTTAAAATCAAGTAAAATAAAACAATTACGAGACATCTAACGGCCATACTCAGAAGCAGGAAGATTTTAAAGCGTGTTCTTCGTAATTACATTCATCAAAAAGTTAAGTAAACAATCCTTAAATGAAGATTATTCACTTTGATCTGTTTTTAGTTCTTTTTATTATTTTTCGACATTTAAACGATCAGGAGAGATACCATCACTTATCATTTCGCGATCTCGCTCCCTTGACATCTCTTCGATCATGTTTTCGGCTTCAATCACCTCAATGGCCCGGGCATGGTGCAAGGTGTCCCAAACGGCCTGCGGACTCACACCTTCGCTGTTGGCAACTTTCTCGTAAGTCCCCATTTCTTTGTACTTCCAGTAACGCGTAAAACTGTTTTTACTCCATTTGGATTTAATGGCAAAAATAAGCAGGTAAATAGTATTGGCGGCCAGATCAAAAGAGGGCTGGTCGGTATCAAACCAAACATAGCGTTTTTTTTGTTTGGCAATTTCCAACGCCGCACCCGCGCGGTGGAAAGCCGGACCATCCATCTCAATAGGAATCTTACTGCCCATCTTATGTATGAGGCCACGGCCCACACCAAAGCGCACCTGCAGCGGGTAAATTAGTTGTTCAATTTTACAGATGATTTTGTTAACATCCGCCATGTGACGAATGACACCCTGGAATTCATCGCCTTTGGTAATCATAAATGGTGCTTCGATCAAATCGGCATATTGCTCATTCAGCTGTACAAAGGTCGATTTCATGAATAACTGCCATTCGTAGCGTTCCATCTGCTTCATTTTGCGTGAAGCTTTAATATCTCCGTTAATGACAGTTACAGGACCCATTGCTTACTTCCAGGTAAATTTGTACTCAACCGAAATATCGTCTTTCTCTTCAATTTTAGATTTTACCTCTTTTGCCCCGCATAGGCGCAAGCCCTCTTCAATAAATCCCAATTCACTCAATCTTACTGATTCCGGGTATTCCTGGCCATAATTGATCAGCACATAATATTCTTTGGGTTCAATCTCACTAATGTTAACCTCACCCAAACCAATCAGGTAAGGTCGCAACAAAGACATCTGGTTCAAAAAGCCACCCGGATTTTTTTCGTCCATGTAAATCTGGAAATATGTTGGCATAAGGTGTTGAGCATGCCAGACACCTAATTCATAAAATTTTTGCACATCATTCTCAAAGTAATGGCTTAGCAAAACCTTGTCCAAATCGGTTAGCAGATTTTCCGGGTAATCCTTGGAAACAATGATGGGTTGAAACAGAGGGCTCTCTTTGTCAACCTGTAATTTATCTAAAAATTCTTTTAATCCGTCTTTGCCATGGTTCTCTTCCACATAATTCAGACGACCAAGTAAAACAATGCCTTTTATTCCACTCATTAAAAAATCTCCTCATTAATTTTGCTTGATTCTCATTTTAATCGTTTCAGCAATCTGTTCCAAATTATTTTGATTCATGATGCCCTGGCAAAAACCTTGTGGGCCACCGCCTTTTAATTGCAAACTTTCGGCATTCTCCTTCAAAAATTTAATGGTGTCAAACAGCTTAGCAGAAGGGGAGGCCATGAAAAACCGCCGATCGAATTGAATAAAAGCAATTTTCTGAAAATCATTACTCAATTTTTTGGCCATGGCGGCTGCATCCTCCTGTTCGCCCTGTTCCAGTTTAAAAAAGACCACCGGCCCATCGATCGTTTCAACCAGTTCTCTGCACTTCACTTCTACAAAAAACGGTTGGTAGAATTTTTTCAAACGCTTTAAGTAGGTCAATTCTTCCTGCAACTGCGCCACCCGTTCATTAAACTGCAAATGATCCGTATTTAATTTTTCGCGGAGCAGAAAATTTACCTGGTGTAATTCTTCCAGATACTGGAAGGCCCGTTCACCCAACAGGGCTTTAATTCGTGCCCGGCCACGGATTTTTTCAACACCGAGAATTTTAACCAACCCGATTTCAGCCGTATTCTGCACATGGGTACCACCGC
>CAYNLJ010000399.1:0-2438 GCA_964398005.1 uncultured Caldithrix sp.
CAAGACTAAATTTACAATTATTTACGGCTCATGCAAGAAAAATAAAACTTTTCTAAATTAAATTTTATCTTTTTTTTATTTTTGGTTGCCGTATATAATCGAATTTAAACCAAAATTCTTTAATATAAAAATTACCTTAGTTGTGCAATTTTTATTCGGTTTAGCGCTTTAGCTAAAGCAAGTTTAGCACGGGGAATGTCAATATCGGCGTGTTTGCTGCGGAGCCTTTGTTCAGCACGTTGTTTGGCTGACAAGGCGCGTTCAACATCAATCTCTTCGGCGAATTCGGCGCTTTCGGCCATAATTTTCAAGGTATTGTCTTTTACTTCACAATAACCACCATTTAAAGCTAAATAGCGGATTTTTCCATCTTTGTGTTCAATTTTCAAAGGACCGATTTCTAAAAGAGAAACCAGACTTGCATGATTTGGCAAAACCTGAAACAACCCATCAAATCCGGGGAGTGTGCAACTACGCACCTCTCCCCGAAAAACTTCACCAAATGGAGTAACGATTACAAGTTCAAATTCCGTTGCCATTAACAGTTTCCTTTTGCTCTGTTATTGTTGCTTCATTTTTTCGTAGTTTTCAAGGACTTCGTCAATAGTTCCTACCATGTAAAAGGCCTGTTCAGGAATATGATCGTATTCCCCTTCGATTAAGCCTTTAAATCCCCGAATAGTCTCTTCGAGCGGAACATATCTCCCCTGAACACCGGTAAATTGTTCAGCAACAAAAAACGGCTGAGACAGGAATTTTTGAATCTTTCTTGCTCGGGCTACCGTTAACTTGTCTTCTTCGCTTAATTCATCCATACCCAAAATAGCGATGATATCCTGCAGATCTTTGTATTTTTGTAAAATTTCCTGCACCGATTTTGCTACATAGTAGTGCTCCTCACCAACAATCCTTGGGTCCAAAATTCGGGAAGTTGAATCCAAAGGATCAACAGCCGGATAAATACCTAACTCTGCAATCTGACGTGACAACACAGTGGTTGCATCAAGGTGCGAAAAGGTTGTGGCAGGTGCAGGGTCTGTTAAGTCATCTGCAGGAACATAAATAGCCTGAACTGAGGTGATGGAACCTTTTTTGGTCGAAGTAATTCGTTCCTGCAATTCACCCATCTCAGTAGCCAGAGTAGGCTGATAACCTACTGCGGAAGGCATACGTCCCAACAGAGCGGACACCTCAGAACCAGCCTGGGTAAAACGGAAAATATTATCAATAAACAAAAGAACGTCTTTGCCTTCCTCATCACGGAAATATTCGGCAATGGTCAAACCGGTTAAGCCCACACGCTGTCTTGCGCCTGGCGGTTCATTCATCTGACCGAACACCAGAGCTGTTTTTGCAAGAACACCCGATTCCTTCATTTCCAACCAAAGGTCGTTACCTTCACGTGTTCGTTCACCTACACCGGAGAAAACCGAAAAACCACCGTGTTCGGTTGCAATATTTCGAATCAGCTCCATAATCAATACCGTTTTGCCTACACCGGCGCCACCAAACAGACCGGTTTTGCCACCTTTTGAATAAGGTTCCAGCAAGTCAATCACTTTAATACCAGTTTCCAGAACCTCTTCTGATGTACTCAGTTCTTCCATAGCCGGAGCCGGACGATGAATCGGGTAGCGCTTTGCTGCAGGAATTTCTCCCTGCTCATCGATCGGCTCACCAATCACATTGATCAAGCGTCCCAAAGTCTCCGGTCCTACAGGAACCGAAATAGGCTCACCGGTATCAATTACTTCCATATCACGTGTCAGACCATCGGTAGAGTCCATGGCAACAGAACGCACCATATTTTCACCAAGATGCTGATGCACCTCGGTTATCAGGGTGCTACCATCCTGACGCGTGATTTTTAATGCATTGTAAATTTGCGGAAGTTCGCCTTCCTTGAATTCAACGTCAATAACTGGGCCAATGATTTGTCGAATTCTTCCTTTATTCATAACATTTTCCTAAGTTTGAATTTTATTTCTTTTTTAACTTTCCTTTAACGCTTCAGCGCCACTTACAATTTCTGAAATTTCGGTTGTAATAGCAGCCTGACGCGATCTATTGTAGAAGATGGTCAACTGATGAACCATTTCTTCTGCATTATCGGTAGCATTTTCCATAGCCGTCATTCGAGCTCCCTGTTCCGCGGCATTACTTTCTAACAAGATGCGCCAGGTTTGAACCCGCAAATGCCTGGGAATAACGGCATTTAAAATGGTCTGTTTATCCGGTTCGTACAAGAAATCGACTTGTTCAGGGCTCTTGACCAATTCTTCATCCGGAACAAAGGGCAAAAATTGCTCCACAATCACATTTTGCTGAACAGCGGATTTAAATTCATTGTAAATAAATTCCACCCGATCAAAATGTTGATTCTGGTATAAGTCTAAAATTGTGTTCGTGATTTCAACAGCGTCATTAAAATTCAAATC
>CAYNLJ010000400.1:0-2423 GCA_964398005.1 uncultured Caldithrix sp.
AGTAGTGCTGGATGCCGCTTTCATCGCCCAGGTAGTATCCCGCGCCGTTCAAAAGGCCATAATCGGTAAAGCCGTAGCGGTTGTCCACCAGATCGCACTGGAAGATCGGTTTGCGGAAGGTTTCGGTGCCAAATCCATCGGTGATCACCATTGGGTCATTCATGGGTTTGTCTGTTGATCGGTACAATTTGTAACCTTCGAAATCATTACGATGATTCAAAAAGGGTTCTCTTGTCAACTGGTCAGCAACATCATCCCAGCTTAACACAACTTTACCATCCATAGGTGTGGCTGTTAAAGTTGGCATTTCCGGAGGTTGGGCGAAGCGATAGTCAGCTTCATAGATGGCCTGAACAATGGTTTTCAACCGAAACAATGAAGGCGCTTCATGTTCTGCTGAATTTAACCCACTTAACGGATCGTAGGCGTGCAATTCCGACATCGAAATTCTTTCTGATCTACCCCGATACAATGGAAAAAGCCCAGATGCAATTTGCTGTCTAAAATTTGAAGGTACCATGTATTCTTCATCCAAAATTCCAGAGGATAAAAATTTAAACATCTCCTCATCTTGTACCATAGTCTCTTTTCCATGACTCCAGTCGTTGTGGTAACGAAATGTTGTCAAGCCCAACATATCCGATTCAGAAACATCAGTTGCTGCAAAGTTGGGTTCGCAGCCATAGCCTTCTTTAAAATCGGGTTTATGATTACACTCTCCTTCATCGGGACCATTGTAATTCAGATCGAAAGGTCCAACACCATCTAAGCCTACGTCATCCCCTGTGCGTTCACCGGGTTCTAATTTCCAGACCAGATTAACACTATCAAAATAGGTGTAGGTACCATTGCCGTTTAGATCAAGACCATCCTGCCAATCCTGGTCTTCATCTGCATCCCAGTGTTCATGTAGATCTTTCTCCTGTAATTTGTAATAGTTCAGGAAGGCATAAATATCGGCGATACCATCTGTGGGCCCTATGATTGCCCTGGCCTGGTTATCGCGTTTTTCATCGACCAAACCATCTTCATCGTTGTCAATTCCATCATAGGGTTTGGCTGGTGTTTCAAGATAGGCAATTCCCAGGACGCCCGGTTCTTTACCGCCACCAACGGGCACCCCATCAACATCCCAGGCATAATACATATTCAATGATTTATTGTGATAGGCCACATCATCTGCTTTTGGGCCATATTCTTCCCCGCCAATGCCAATGGCAATGTAGTAGCCAAATAAAACTTCCGGTAAATTGTACTCGGAAATATTTGACACGGTGTATTCCCAGAAAATTGCATCCATGGCCGCCGGATTAGACCATTGAAATCCTCTTGTTTCCATTCGGATGCCCAGACCTCCCCAGGGTAAACCCTTTTGCACTGTAACTTCCGGACGTTTGTCTCCGATACGCACATCTTTAATAATTTTTCCACCAGCATCTCGTTTTCTGCGGGGGAAGTATTTTACCCTGCGGGAAGGGACAAGATATTCCTGATCCTGTGCATCGTTGACAACAAAAAAACTTTCCTGATCTGCTTTCATCACTCCCCGACCAAATCGACCATTCCATTCTCCAGGCCATTTCAGTTGTCCGCCATTTGAAGGCCAGCCTGCCGGAGGCCATGAATTCTGAATATTACTCATCGCCGGGTATTCATCCAATTCATTAAAATAACCAAAAATGGGGTAAAATCCCCATTCAACTGTCCCTTCCGGATTTTTATCCATATGTTCCCGGAAGCTGCTCTGCATAAAATATAGCGTATCACGGTGGGTACCCTCTTCAGGCTGAATGGAAGGATCTTCAACGGGAATTGAATCCTGATCTACATAAACCCGGGCACCGACTAAAACAGCAACGCCATCTATCATTTTTGTACCATCATAATTATTGGGCCATTTGGAAACATCATACCCCAGGTCACAACAATTCGACAATTCAGAAGTATTGCGAAAATAGATCAAAACCCGGTTACCTGTCATCCAGCCATATCTTTCGGCCGCAGGATCACCAGACGGATCATCCGGCCCATCGTAGGGCTTACCCTGAGCCAGTAAAATGGAAATATTTAATGAGCATAAGACTGAAAAATAAAATAACTTGTTTAGCATGATGCTATTCCTCTGCGCTACCTGTTTTTGTTCTCCTTTCTGAATTGAGAACAAAACAGAAAGCTAAGTTAGTAAGAGATTTATTGATTCTATCTTTGCAGAATTACATGAGTTAATTCCCTTTTTAAAAGTTTGTCGTCTTGTAAATCCCTGAACCGCCGACCAAAGTTTGCAAAGAACGGGTTATTGTATTACTTGCAACCGTATAAGGTCCGAGCTGAAGCTTGAGCTACGGCAGTGCAGACGTAATGCCTGCATCTACCGATAGTGTTAGTACCGCCCAGGGTATTAGGCGCAAGCTGAAGCTTGCGTT
>CAYNLJ010000401.1:0-2421 GCA_964398005.1 uncultured Caldithrix sp.
TGTACACCCAATATTTGCTCAAGGTATATTCGGTAATAGGCCTCAGGAGACATATGATCAAACATTAGAATTGGATGATTTTTTACAGGCCAGAGGCTACCGTAAACTTTTCCGGAAATCTTTTTGTAGGTACAAATAAATCTCAGCTCTATTCTGTCTGAACCATATTTGTAGGCCGTTGCCAGGTGGCCAAAATTGGGTGCGTAATAGGTAACTGGTAAAGGCCATGAAGCCACAGGATTATTCATTTCAAACTGGAAAACATCATCAAAGTCTAATTCATTTGCCTTAAAGCTATTTAAGTGATTAGCTTGCCAAAAAATTCCTGTGCCTTCACCTCCGGTTGGATGCCAGCTGTCGCCATCTTCAGGGAATCTCTTAGCCAGGTAAATATCGAGGAATTCAGGATCACGATTGGGGTTGTAGTCAGAATAAATCAAAAAATCCTGATTCTGATAAAAATAGAGTGTATCGGTAAAAATGTCGCCTAAATCCACCTTTACCAAAAACAATTGTCGTCCATCGTAACGCTGTTTTGTAGCGATGATTTTAAAAAAGGTCGTTGAGCTGTCCGTTAAATCCACCATCTGCCATTCATCACCGACAGACATGGGCGCGTAGTCAGGTTGCTGTGAAATACCTGTGCTTTGTTTCTGGCAGGAATTAAGAAAGATGATGGAGAACAGTGTCAATGCAATAATGATTGCTTTCATTTGTACACTCCCTCCTTTAAAACCCATTGATTTCTGCTGTTAATTTAACAAATGATTTTAGCCAGGACAAGACGAAATACTGTTTATCCCCTTCACAGACGGATGTCTCCCACTAGAGAACATCCGGCAACTCACGGGACATTAAGGACGAGGCAGGTTCCACCCTTAGAACTTGCCTTAATCTAACTTATTCAACCAGTGACTACTGTTGATGTCTGTTACTTGACAAGGATTACCTTTTTTATTTTCGTCTGTCCACCGGCCTGCATTTTAAGTAGATAAATGCCACTGGCCAACTGGTCTGCATTAAAGTGATAACTGTGGGCTCCAGCCGATTGAACCTGATCTATCAGAGTCGCAATTTTCCTGCCCTGAATACTGAAGAGCGAAAGATTAACAAACGCCTTTCGGTTCAGCACATATTGTAACCTCGTATTCGCATTAAAAGGATTTGGATAAGCTTTGAACAATTGCAATGTTTCAGGCAAAGGGAGTTGGTCGTTAGCCAGCGCCGAAGGTAAGGTATTGTAAGCTAAGACCTGAATGTCATCCAGATAAAAACCGTCTTTGGTCACGCCGCCATCACTCTGCAAGCGAAAGCGCAGATAAACTTCCGATGAAGTCTGGTAATCTGTAATATCAATCCACTCCTGCTGCCAGTAATTGCAGAAGCCATCGTAGCCTAAGGTGCCTGAGGCCTGTCGACCCTTTCCGCTGGCTGCCAGCATGTTTTGTGTTTTTAAAGTGCTCCAGTTCAGGGAATCTGTTGAAATTTCCACCGTAGCAAAATCATAAGCGCGTTCCACGTCCCAATGGGCATGGTAAGTCAGGTAGATGAAATCAGCGGCAGGCAATTGTAAAGGCTGCTTTAAAGTCAGGGCATTGTCCGCATCGTTGTCGTAGTGCCCGTTCGGACTGTCGCTGAATACCAGATTGCCGCTGTTTAAGGCATCGTCCTCAATGCCCCAACCTTGTCCCGTTTGCCAGTTGTCCAGACCATTTTGCGCGTCATCGCTGAAAACAATTACCGGTGTACCAATGACCAGCGTGCCCAGCGTGTCCTGCAAAGTAAAACCGTCCAATTGGTAATGAAGCACCAACCAGGCCTGACTGCCCTGTTCAACCTGTTCGCTGATTGAAATTTGGAACGTGTCACTCACCGTAGCCTGAGAAAAAAATGGTGCATGGACATGGTTCCCAGCATTGTTCACCTGCAACCCATTCAGATTGCTGCTTAATTCAACGGAAACATTTGCGGCGTCTGCCAGACCCAAATTTTTACTTTGACAAACGATTTGAATTTGTTCACCGGGCTCGGCAAAACCATTGGAATTGTCATCTGCAATGATCTGAAACGAGCGGGCCTGGGGGAATTCGCCTGCCAGCCAGACAAAGTGCAAATTGGCTTCTAAGTTCTGCTCACAGAGGGGCACAATGCGATCCTGTGTGGGCCAAAAGCCGTCTTCGTCCCCACCAACTTCCGGAGTAGCGGCAAAAATCTTTTCTTTTTCAGATTGTTCGCCATACAACCAGTCATCAGCGTCTCCATTGGCATTGTAATTGATGGTCTGGTAAGTGTTGCCAAAATTGTAGTGATTTTCTCCGGTCAGCAAATCGGCAAACTCCATGTAAAACAGAGAATCCGGTGTAAGGGCATTGGTGTAAGACCAGGGATAAATAAGCACATTTCCGTAAGTGTGATAGTTCA
>CAYNLJ010000402.1:0-2420 GCA_964398005.1 uncultured Caldithrix sp.
AAGACAAGGTGCTTTACTCACACCGCGGGGCTTCTTACGGCGGCTTTGTTTACCGGGACCTGGGCATTGCCGAAGCCTTTGAACTGGTGGAAGCCCTTAAAAAATACGCTAAAGAACATGGTTTTACACGCATCCTGATTACTCTGCCACCGATTGTTTACATGAATCGCTATTCCAATTATCTTGACTTTGCCATGCTGCAAAATGGCTTCCGTTATTTAAAACGGGAAATTTCCAGCGTGGTGCAATTACCTAATGATCCGGAACAGGTGCTAAGCCTGTTTAAAAGCGAAGCCCGCACGGCAACGCGTAAATCTATTAAATCCGGGATTCAAATCCGTCTGTCTGAAGATTACGACACTTATTACGAAATTTTAAAACAAAACCTGAAACTGCGACACAATGTGACTCCAACTCACACGCTGGAAGAACTGAAAAAATTGGCTCAGCTTTTTCCGGATCGCATTCATCTTTGGGCAGCTTATTTAGATGACAAAATGATCGCAGGGGTGGTTAATTTCATCTGTACGCCCAAAGTGGTGCTGGCCTTTTACATCAGCGACAATAAGGAATATCAGCAGTACCGGTCTGTTAACAACCTGTTTTACCACATTTTTCAGTGGGCGGTCAAAGAGGGCTTCCAGTTTTACGACTTCGGCATTTTTACGGTAAACATGGATCCAAACTGGGGATTGGGCAAATTTAAGGAAAATTTTGGCGCCCGAGGCTTATTCCGGGATACGTTTGAATTGCTGCTCTGGTCTCCGCAAAACCAATGAGTTTTGAATGAAACTGAATTTTCCCAAAAGTTTCAGGGATCTCATCAACTACCTGTTAGCCGGCGGCCTGGCACGTCTGCTGCCCTTTCTGCTGCTGCCTTACATTGCCCGCATTTTAACGCCGGAAAATTTCGGCCTTTTTTCGCTGTACCGTCTCTACATTGCCCTGGGCAGTGTGGTACTTTTGTTCGGCGTAGATCAGGGGTTGTTTCGTCTGCTGCCGGAACTTTCGGAGGAAGACCGACCGAAGTATTTTTCGTCAGCTATTTTTTTTGTTGTTTTGGTAATTTTCGTGTTTTCACTCATTAGCTGGCCCTGGCAGCATCAACTTAACCAGATTTTATTAAAGCCCGATCTGTCCTTTCCTTTTTTTCTTTTACCTTTGCTCATTTTGGTTAACGGATTAAGCACACTCATTTTAACCAGTTTCAGCGCACAACAACAAAGTAAAGAATATCTGATCGGCAACCTGCTGGTTCAGCTCACCTTTTTCCTGCTTTTTCTGTTAGGACTGCAATTAGGCTGGCAGTTAGAGGCCTTTTTTGTTTCCTTTTTGCTGGCTAATCTGTTGCTGCTTTTTGTCAACGGCAAACGCATTCTTTCCGCATTCCGGTTTGTACCAGATCCTGAAATTTTAAAGCAATTGTTAAAAACCGGTTTGCCCTTAATGTTTCTGTTGCTGCTGACCTATCTGTTGTACCAGAGTGATCATTACATCATTAAATTTTACCTGGGTGTGGAGCAAACCGGCGTTTACAATTACGGTTACCGCTTTGCCTCCATGCTGCTGATTTTCGTCGTACAAAGCAACAACGTTTGGTTGCCCAGGGTCTACGCCAGAGGAGAAGATTTCTTTAAGCAGCATTTTAGCGCCTACGCTTCGCTGATTGCTCTGGCCTGTGCCGCCATTTTGTGGATTTTGCTATTGCTTTTTCACTACTTTTCAGGTTTACTGATTCCACCGGGCTTTGAAATCAGCAAACAGATTTTATTAATCGTTGGATTAGGTTACGTAGTGTATGGTCAAGCGCAAATGATTGACGCCTGGCTCATTTTAAAGCACAAAAGCCGGATTTTGGTCTGGATTTCCCTGCTGGCTTTATTTTTAAATATTACTTTAAACCTCTATTTAATCCCTCGCTTTGGCTTACTGGCTGCTGCTCTGGTCACCAGTTTAAGTTTTGTTTTCATCTGGTTGTCCATTCTCGTTTATTTGAAACAGGTATTAAATGCTAAAACATTAATTCTCTCGATGTTAAAAACAGGCATGTACCTGCTGCCTTTCTTCTGGCTCTTTTTCAGCAGTTCTCCTCTATTGCCTGGACTGTTCTTTTTACTAATTGCTGTTTTAGAAATTTCTTCCAATCCGATTTTAAGGGCTATCTGGCAGCAATAAAGTTTTAAAAGCATTTGCAAGAAGAGAAATGGTATTTTGGAGTGCATCGATCGTGTCGATGCATTGAGCCGAAGGCTCAAGATAGTTGATGGTTGAATGGTTGAATGCTTCGCCCCTACTCGATTTTTATCCAGTTAAATTAAGAATATCGGTGATGTTCGGTGCCCTTCGGTGGCTAATAATATTTTTTATCTTTAATGATTCAGCTGTTGGCTAATGATTTGCAGGTATTTTTTTGATTCTTC
>CAYNLJ010000403.1:0-2414 GCA_964398005.1 uncultured Caldithrix sp.
GCGTAAAAAAGTTTATCAGATGATTGTAAATTTCCTTTTCCAGGCTTTCCGAAAGCACCAAAGATTCTGTTTGATTTCTGATTTCAGAATAGCTTCTGCCTAAAGGAGTGTTTTTAAATTCATCTTTTAAATTACCATCGATAAAGATATTTTCACCGAATGCTTTTTTGAGTTCCCGTTCTAATGCTTCCCTTTGTTCCCGTAGCTTATTAATTTCTTCTGCATTTATTAAATCTAACTGTTTTTTAACTTCCTTGATTAAATCCTGCTCGATAAACCGTTGGATTTGTTCACGCCTAAAATTCAATATGCGATAAATACCAAAATCGAGGTTTTCGTTCTCAAACTGAAATATTTCTCTTAATTTTTCTATTAATAAGTTTTGCAAGTTCTCTGCTGAGTTTTCCATCTGTTTTCCTTAAAACGTGCCGATGAACGTTTAGAACAATTAGATTTCAATTCATTTCCGGACAGGCGTTACCTATTTTCTGAGAGAAATTTACCTTCAAACTCCACCGACCAAACTAATCCGGTTTTGACCATTGCTTAAGTTGAACATTAAACAAAGCAGAATAACCTCAGGTATTCTGCTTTGTTAATCTAAAAAGAATAGTTGGCTTAACCGAAATCACTCTCTCAGCGTAATAAAATCATTTTGTGTGCCAATTGGCCTGCTTTACTTTTAAGCTTCGCCAGATAAAGTCCGCTGGCCACCTGATTCCCCGCCTGATCACGGCCATCCCAGTGCAGTTCATGCCTACCGGCCACAAAATTAGCCCGCCAGGAACGAATTTTTTCTCCATTCAGGTTGTAGATTGCCAATTCAACTTTTGCCGGTTTTTCCAACTGAAACACCAGCTTTGTCTCATTATTAAAAGGATTTGGGAAATTGGTAAAAAGACTGAAATTTTTTGGCATTTCCTCAGAATTGTCGTCAATGGACGTAATGTCAGCCGTCCATTTGAGCAGACGGGTCAGCACGGAATCCTGCATGGCCGGATCGTCAATTTGTTCAAAACCTACGCCAAAATAAACGGTTTTAAATTGGCCGTTGTCATAACGCAGAGCCCCAATCTTGCCGTTATTGTACTTAAACACCGCTTTTGAGCTTCCTGTGTAGCTTTTTAATTCTTCAGGGAAAAAGTTTGCAAAGCCATAGGGACGACCCAAATCAAAGGCTAAATTATCTCCGATGGGATCATCTTTCACACCTACAAAACTAGTCCCGTTGGAATTATCACTGACGTACTGCACATCAAAATAGTTGTGAATAAAATCGATGGCCTTTTGAAAATGGCTGTTTCCCTGAGAATCAAAGATGTCCCAGCCGATATCCTGACCAAAGATGGCCAGGCTGCCCCCAGCATCCAGATAAGCACTCAACAACTGAATATCTTCGGGAGTAAAAGCCGGGAAAGCCCAGGAAACATTCCAGATTATTAATTTGTAGGCAGCAAGATTAAATTGTTTATTCAATTGCAATACATTCGATTCATTAAGCACAATGTACTTTATCTTCATTTTGTCTAAAATTTTCTGGAAATTTTCTTCATAGCTTTCGCCGCCATCATCATCCACCAGGAGCAAATCCGTATTTTCCGGCACCACAATGGTTACATCATGGCCAACCCCGTAGCCGTAACCTTCTCCGTAAAAACCAGGATCATCCAGATTTTCCACAAATACCTGCCCACTAAAGGCCCCGTAATCTCCGCTTTGGATGACAGCCTTAAAATGAAAAGAATCACCGGCAGCAATGGCAATTGGTTGATGCCAATCAGTGCTTTTTTCTGTTTCGAAATAGTAATTCCAGTTATTCGCGGTCTGTACGTCTTTAAATTTCAAGCGAATATGAATCGTAGTGTCATTCCGATTAAAAAGCAAAAACGAAAAACGCGTCAGGTCATTCGCTTTACTGAACTTAAAGGAACTGTCCGCAAACTCCACAAAAAAGGTTGGAAAGTCAATGTTACTTTGCAGCACCTCTTTGGTATCATCGGCCTGAAGCCAGGCCACAACGGCTAAATCGCCAGGTTCCCAGTCACTTTTAATCGGCGTCGAAAATTCAAATTCCAGCGTATCGCCTACGGTCAAACTGTCAATGGCGGTTCCGGTTGCATTGGGCAACATTTTACGCAGCACTTCAGGAAAATCTTTTTCGCCATTGCTTCCGGGTGGTGACTGATAACTGACCATGCGTTGCGTGACGGCCACGCGTAAATACAAATTACCACCGATGACTTTTTGCACGGGTATTAAACGCACATGAGCAAACACCGAGTCATCAGTAATTTTGGAACGTACAGCAATTTTAAGAGGTGCGGGCTGTTTCAGTCGTTCCTCAAGCTGGCGCACCATGGCATCATAGTCTGCCGGAACACCTTGAGGTTGACCATCCACCACATAGTTTGGCA
>CAYNLJ010000404.1:0-2408 GCA_964398005.1 uncultured Caldithrix sp.
ACGGCTATCCCTTTTCCGGCTCCGTAGTCTGGGCAGCGGCCTGTGACAGTTCTAATTTAGTGGTGGTCATGCAGGGTTCTTCCAGCGGTGAGAACGATATTATTGCTGTGAAAGTAGATGGCAATGGAACTGTTAGTTCGCTCCAAACGCTTATCGCAAGCACTTATTACTTACGTTCGGATTTTGCATTTGGCTCGTCTCAGGGACATTTTCTATTTATTTATGATGATAATGATGCGCAGCGGGGAGTGATTTTTGATAACAATTTAAATCTCACTGCAGGCCCATTTGATGTGGCCAGCAGCAGCGCTGCACGGAACCGGGTGGTTAATGGATATCCTTATTTTCTTTACACCTGCCGTGAGAGCGGCGATGTAGTAGCCAGACGAATTACCACCTCCGGCACCATTTTAGATAATCCAGCCATAAATGTGAGTCAGGGAAATTCTCCTTATTCAGGTAACCGACATTTTGCTCTGTGGAATGGCTCTTTGTGGTATGTTACCTGGCAAGACAACACTGACCTGCGAATTGCACGGATTTTGACCGATGGAACCCTTCAGGATCCGGGTGGCCAATCCGTAGCAAATGCTAAAAATGGGTATTCTACTGATCGCCTAAACGGGGGCATTCAAACAGTCTGGACCGAAGATTACGATTCGAAACAAAGCCTTGACATCTGGACTACCCCAATCGATCAGAATTTCAACAAAGGCACTGATTTAGCCTTAAGTACAGGCACACCGGCTCAATACCAAACCGACATCGCTACCGATGGAACCGATTACATGCTGGTTTTCACGCATAGAACGGACACCAACTTTCGCGTGCTTCGCCAATTGGTCGATGGCTCCGGGAATGCCATTGAATCGCAACCGGTGCAATTAGATGAAGGCCTGATTACCAATAATGGTCCCGGTAAACCGGCTGTAGCCTGGAATGGCTCTCTATACCTCATCGTTTGGTCTAAATCAGATACCATTTGGGGCCAACGATTTAATGCAAATGGCACGGCCGTTGACGCACAGCCATTTTTTATTATGAAAGGCTTTGGCCCGGATGTTGATGCTTTAGGCGATGTGTTTTTAGTGGTCGGGAAATATTATGTAAATAGTGTACAGTTTGTCCATCCCTTTGCTATCCGCGTTCAGGGATCCACAGGCGCCATATTAGACAGTTCACCCATTTTACTGGGACAATATTACGTACGCTACATTTCCGTAGTCGCAACCAACACCAACTGGTTTGTTGCCTGGCAGCGAAATTTTACTCATGATGATACCCGTGGAGAGCTAATGGCCAATTTTGTAGAAACCGACGGCAGCGCAGGGACCGAGTACCGACTTACAGGCTTGTTTACCACAACCATGTATCATGGTCCTAAACTTGCCTTTGACGGAGATAAAATATTAATGGTCTATGAAGATGAAATTTCATCTTCAACAACAACAGACATTGTTGCCATGCCTATTTTGCCAGATGGTACGACGCAAACTACCATTAATGTGAACCAGATGAATGACGATCAATACCGACCTGCGGTCTGTTTTGATGGTGACAATTTTATAATTATCTGGCAGGATTCACGAAATAATGATTCCGAATTGGATATGCTCGATCAACGTAGCCAAATATTTTTCACACGCTTATCGTCAGACGGTACCGTACTTGATGGCAATGGAATAGAATTTGCCAATGGCTCCCGACCGGCCATGTATCCTGCAGTAGCCGGAAAGAATGGACAGGCCTTGCTGGCAGGTTCAATTTTGATGAATGATGCAACCTATAATTCTTACCATATTCAAACTGCCTTGATGGATGAAGGGAATCCATCGGCTATTAATGAAGATTCAATGCAGCCAAGTACATTTGCTTTGCTGCCAAATTTCCCAAATCCGTTTAATCCACAAACTAAAATCAGTTATAATTTAGCCAAAGATACTCACGTTGAATTGTTTGTAACGGATACCCGAGGAAGAAAAATCAAACAATTGGTCAATCGTTTTCAGAGTAAAGGAAAACATGAGATCATTTTTAAAGCCAATGGACTGGCTAGCGGGATTTATTTTTACCATTTAAAAACATCTGGGTTTAGTGCCTGTAAAAAAATGTTATTAGTTAAGTAAAAAATCGTAAAAGCCCCATTTTAGATTTAAAATGGGGCTTTTTAAAATTTTATTAGTTCTAATCAATTGTGCTTGTGGTATCGATTATTTCTCTCTCTCATACATATAGTCCATATTCATTTTGAAAAACCCCTTGAACCACCATTGTGCAAAATATAACTGATCATCATGGCATGCATAATATTATCACCAATCTCGCCATTTCCCGTTACGCCCCATTCAATATCCTACTTCTGTAATTCAGATAAATCCATCTAACCGATAATCTGCTTTTGTGAAACG
>CAYNLJ010000405.1:0-2389 GCA_964398005.1 uncultured Caldithrix sp.
GAGTTAGGTTTTAATTTAAATTTAATAAATGAATTCTGGAAAATAAAGTGATGAATCGAAAAATTTCAAAATTAACAGAATAAGTTTCAGAATTTCAATTTCACATTTGAGAACAACAGCCGTTGGGTTTTAACGTACACTGCGGTTTAATTTATGCAGCACCCGCCCGGCCAGCCTGTTGCAGCAATTTAAAACCTGTTTTCGGTGACAGGTACCTCTGGAAGTTGTGTTCAACTAACTCCGATAATTAAACGGTGTGCATTGAAAATCGCAAGCAATCCAGACTTTGATTGCGAAAAGGTTACCCCTGTGTCAGAATCGAGTTAAAAAATAAACCTTAAATGTTTGTCAAAATTTTGGCAATTCAGGTATTTAATAAAAGGTCTCTTTAAATAACAGGGGCTCTATTAAAACCATTAAGACCTTTTACTTTTATCAACAGCCTTTAAAATTTTTAGATTCAGGGCAATGAATCGCCATAACTGGTAGAGTTTATTTGTTTTTTTGGACATTATTTTTTCCTCCTTATTCCGGAATAATACTCCAACCAGGACGGGCCTGGAATTTCCACATAAAAGTGGTGTGAATCATACGCTTCATCCAGGCGCCGGCCAGGCCAAGCTCCATGTCGGTTACAAAATTATCCCGGCCAAATTCATTTGGAAATCTACGCATGTCCGGCACAACGGGATAAATAATCATTATGCCGGCCTCACCATCCCATAGTGAGTCACCCATGGAAGCAATGCAGGCGGCAAACATTTCGGACATTCGTTCAGCGTGGGTCATGCGACCGCGTTTAACCAGATCAATAATATTTTTAGCCACTACACGGCCAATAATGCCGGATACCATTCCGGTGCGTGGCGGGGCAGGAGTAATACTCAAACCGTTTGGATTGACAGTTGGACGCGAAATGGGTCCGGGTGGTGCAAAGGCAATACCGGCTGCAAAAATATTTTTATAATTGGGATTCTGATAAACCGATGGCCAGGCATCCGGATTTTGCTCCAAGGTGGCGTAATCGAGGCCATAGATAGCATCGACCAGCACCAACCCAGCTTTGTTGACAACTTTTGAGGAGATGTCGTTACCATCTTTGTCAAGATACTTCATTGGCGAACCAAGAAATTGGGGGATCAGCATGGCAAAGTCATAGCTGGTTTCACCCTTTTTACCTTCGGCATCCTCCCAGTAAATTGTCTTTTCGTCAACAGCGTAGGCGCCTTTTTGTATTTCCCATTTAATATCATATTCTTCAAAAATGCTGCGTACCCAATCTTCACTGGTTAAAAGTTTTCCCTTTTTTCTGATCTGAATGCCCTTTACGCCAAAATCACCCAACTGGGGTTCATTGGAAAACCAGACCAATTCAGCTTTGTCACGCAGGCCTTTTTTTACCAGATCCTTGTGCACATTGACCAGAAACTCGAAACCGGCACCCTGGCAGGTGGCACCTGGATGTCCAGTGCCAATCACCAGTTTTAGTTTTTCACCATTTTTCATACGTTCAATCAGTTCAAGATATTTGTCCCGTGTTTGGATAGCGTGTTCCAGCGTGCAAACCGAGTAGGTGTAGCCGTGATGTGGCCCTAGATTTTCAGTCCCTTCAAAATTGAGTTTGGGGCCGGTGGCAATGATTAAATAATCGTAATCTAACTTAACCTGTCCCTCATTTTCAGCTTTTTGAGCTACCACAAACTGTTCATCAGGATGAACTTCGGTTGCGCTGCCGTGTACGAAACGGATATTGAGTTTTTTGTAAACAGGCGCCAATTTAAAATAGGTCTTTTCCGGTTTCATATGCCCCACAGACACCCAAATGAGAGAGGGGATGAAGAGGAAGTAATCGAACTTGTTAATCACGCTGATTTCATGATCTTTACCAAGGGCTGAACCCAGGTAGAGGGCTGCCGTGTGTCCGGCAAAACCGGCTCCAATAATGACAATTTTGGCCATAATGCCTCCTAAATACATTACTCCATAGGTAATATATAAAGTCAAAATGAACATTTCAAGAAAAAAATGACTTTTGTCTTAGGGCAGTTGAATGGCATTGAATTCCTGTTTATCTTTTACAATCAAATAAGTTAGGAAGGACAATGGCTGCTTTTGTAAAACATCTGATCATTATTGGCGGAAATGCGGCAGGATTATCGGCGGCGCGCAGGGCGCGACGGAATGATCCCAATTCAAGAATTACTGTGCTGGAAAAATCGGATGTAGTCTCGTATGCTGCCTGCGGTTTGCCTTATTTTATTTCGGATGTCATCAAACAAAAACAAGATTTGCTTGCTCTGCCTTTGGAAGCCCTGGAAAAGGACGGCATCGATGTAAAACTAAATCATGAAGTCGTTGAGATCATCCCCAAAAATAAAACCATCGTTGT
>CAYNLJ010000406.1:0-2383 GCA_964398005.1 uncultured Caldithrix sp.
GTGAGCCGTTACCATTTTGAGCATCCCGACTCCGTCGGGATTGAGCTACGCCGGAATATCAAAGGCTATTTCAAAGACTCATTCTCATAAATGAGATGCCAAATATAATTAATCTTTGCTGTTCTGTCAATACAAAAATTTCAAAAAATTTATTTTTTTTCACCAGCGGCCGGCAATGGCCTGTCCACATTGAGTGCAGTGACCATTTTTCAACCCGGTAATTCTAACCTGATACCAGTTCCGTTCAATCAAAGCCTGACCGCAATTGGGACAATAGGTGGTCTGCCCCTCAGGATCATGAACATTACCTGTGTAACAATATTTAATGCCAGCCTTCAGAGCAATCTGTCGGGCTTTGCGTAAAGTAGAATAAGGCGTAGGCGGATGATCGACCATTTTAAAATCAGGATGAAACGCCGTAAAGTGTATGGGCACATCATCGCCCAGCGTATTTACGATCCAGTCACACATGCGGGAAATTTCATCCTCTGAATCATTCTCGCCCGGAATGAGCAAAGTCGTTATTTCAAACCAGACATTCGTTTCCTTTTTCAGCCACTCAAGCGTGTCCAGAACCGGTTTTAGATGCGCGTTGGTCAGTTCATAGTAAAACTTTTCAGAAAAGGCCTTTAAATCCACATTGGCTCCATCAATGAATTCAAAGACTTCTTTTCTGGCATTTTCATCCACATAGCCGTTGGTCACCATCACCGTTTTGATGCCCGCTTGTCTGGCCAATTTCGAAATATCGATAACATATTCGGCAAAAATGATTGGGTCGTTGTAGGTGAAAGCAATGGAGGGAGAATTGTACTTTTGAGCTATTTTTACCACATCTTCCGGTGAAACATGTAAGGCATTCAGCTCATCCAGCCGGGCTTTGCTCATATGCCAGTTCTGACAAAACTTACAACCCAGATTACAGCCGGCTGTACCAAAACTTAGAATCGTAGTACCAGGATAAAAGTGGTTCAAAGGTTTTTTCTCAATAGGGTCCACCGCAAAACCGGTCGGACGACCGTAAGCGGTTGTAATCAGTTCTCCTTCCACATTCTTTCGAACATAACAAAAACCGGCTTTACCGGGTGGAATGCTGCAGTATCTGGGGCATAGAGTGCAAAGTACCCGCCCGTTTTCCTGTTTTTCCCACCAACGCGCCTTTGAAGTCAACGTTACAGAATTCATCTTTTTCTCACCTTTTGCTCTTTTTAATATAATGCAAAATTTTAACTCGGGTTTCAAATTTAAATAAATGGGCAGAAACGTTTCATTTTATGCTGAATTCATTCAATTAAAATTTTTTTATGCCGAAAAAGAAGAAAAGTTAAAATTTAAAGGCGGAAATGAAGGAAAAGAAAAATATGTCTCAGGAAGTATTAAGATATGAAGAACTTTTAGAACTGCTACGTACACGTCTAAGTGTACTAAACACCTCAGTATTTTTACTCGAAGAAAACTTAAACCTTAACGATCCAAAAACCACTGAATATCTGACAAAAATTAATGATGAATTAGAAAGGATTCGAAGAATCATCATTGAAGTTCCTGAGAAACTTCGGAGTAATTAGATGCAAACCGTGAGTACAGAGAGGCCAACAGCAAAGATGAAAACTTCCCCTAAATGGAAGCCAAACATTTTGGTCATTGAAGATGAACCTGAAGTCCGTGAAAGCTATGTGGACATGTTTGATTTTTTGGGCTATAAAGTCGAAATCGCCGAAAACGGGATGGCAGGTCTGGAAAAGTTAAAGAAAAAAGCCTTTCAAATTGTATTTACAGATTTAAACATGCCGGTCATGGATGGCCTGCAAACCCTTCGCCTGATTAAAAAGAATTACCCTGATACGGAAGTTATTGTCATTACTGGTTTTGCCACCATCGAAAACGCCATTCGGGCCATGAAGCAGGGCGCCTTTGATTACATTACCAAACCCGTATCGTTTGAACATGTGCGCATTGTTCTGAATCGCTGTATTCAAAACATTAATGCCCGGCGCGAAAACCAGGAATTAAAAGATTTAAATGACCAGTTGCGTGAATTAAATGAAATTAAGAATAAATTTATTACCCTGACCAATCATGAGTTGCGCACTCCTCTGGCTGTATTAAAAGGTTATTTTGATTTACTATCCATGGAAATCACTGAAAATCCGACATCTGAATCTATCAATGAATACATGACTGTAATCCAATCGACCATTGAAGAAATGAGCGAGATGGTCGAGAACATGCATGATTTAACCTTACTGACCAATTATGCACAACTTTTAACCAAGCAGAAATACAAAATAAATCAGCTTATTCTAAGTATCTACCAAAAAATGAAATCCCTTTTTGATTTAAGAAAAATAGACTTTTCCTATCGCATCGACCCTCATGACCC
>CAYNLJ010000407.1:0-2377 GCA_964398005.1 uncultured Caldithrix sp.
GTAGCTGTACTTCGGGTAACCGTGTTAATTTTTTTATGATTTGTACATTGGTCGAATTGTGAAAAGCATTTTGAACATCCGGCAATTGGCTCAGACCGTTTAATTGGCTGGTTAAGGTCTGGAAAGCAAGTCTGATTTCTGATTGCTTTATTCCATTTACCATCTTCAGGTTTTGTAACTGATTGTCTTTTAAAATACGCGAAGAATACTGGTAAAAGATGCCTGAAATTAAAATTAAGGCAACCGCTAGAATTCCACCCATGCGGACGATTAATTGGGTACCAAATGATTGTTGTAGTTTATTAAACATTTTAACCTCCTTATTGCTGCAATTTAAATTCTAAAAATTTGTCCGGATCAAGCAGCAGAGTCGCATCTTTTAAAATCCCCTTGATGAACGGACTTTCCAATGGTTTTTCTGCAGCCAATTCTTTTTGAATATTTTTAAGCGAAATAAATTGATAATCCAGAACCCTGTTAATGAGAAGAGCGATTTTAACCCTTGAGTGATTCAGAAAGATGGCCATTTGTTTACTGGATTCTGTTTCTTCCAATTCGAGTAAATGCTCTAAATTGAGCACCGTGTAGATTTCACCGCTTAAAGCGGTTACTCCGGCTATGGTTTGGGGTAAGCCTGGTAGAAATGTAAGCTGTTCCAGAGCCTGAATGGTTTTAACCTGTTTCGCCTCAATGGCGAATGATTTGTCACCAACAGCAAACAAGACAATCTCCGTGCGTTCACCCAATGAGTCCTCATTGGATTCTGCCCGCGCCAGGCGTTTAGTGCGCTCCTGAAGCAATTTCTGGTAGTTCTCTAAAGATTCCTGCATATTAATTTGCCACCTTTTCTAATGATAACAGTTCATTGACTAATTTCGTCATTTGCCCCGCTGTTAATCCTGCACTTAACGGGATTTCCTGTTCTGACGTGAAGGAATAAAGTAAATCCAGAACATTTTTTAAATAACGTGCACTTTGATGCGCATCGTTTTTTAAAATTTTAATATTTCCGATATAAAACTGGGCCATGATCGAAGAAGGGTTTAGGTAGAGTACTCTCCGAAAACAGGTTTCAGCCTTATCCAGATTACCTAATTCAAAATGAATGGTACCGAGCAGAAAGTGAGATTCCTCATCAAATAAATTTTTTTCGCAGTAACTCGTTGCTAAATTACAGGCCTCCTGCAGTTTTCCGTTATCGGCCAGCCATTTAATGTGTGCTTTTTCATCCTTTGTACTGAACTCATCAGGCTGATGTTCAGTGATCTTTGTCGCCGAATCTGGTTCGTTGATTTTAATGACTTGTTTAATTTTAACATGAGGATGTTTTTTACGTTGAAGCACACGAACGTCATTTTTGACCTGTTCGGATTCCTTCGCCAGTTTTCGGTAAACTACAACACCTTCAATTATTTGTGGCTTTAACAGGTTAAGGTGAAAAGAAGGTATTTCTGCCGGACCAGGAATAAAATAGCCATCATCTGACAGTAGATGGTAAAATTTTTGCAGCACCTGAATAATGTTTTTTTTATCGAAATAGATGAGAACATTGCGGCAAAGAATCAGATCTACCTTTTGCCAGCCGGCGATAGGTGGAAACGTTCCGCTCAGTAAATTGTGTTTTTCAAATTCAACCATTTTGCGTATTCTTGCATCCAGTTCAAAATGCTTCTGATCCAACGGACGAAAATACTTTGTACGAATCTCTATGGGAACATTCCGGAAAGACCACTGGGAATAAATACCCGCTTTGGCCTTGTTTAAGTGCGTTTCATTAATGTCGGTACCCAATATCCGGAATGGAACAGAAATTTGATTCTGCTGCATCATCCTGTGTAATAAAATAGCAATGGAGTATGGTTCCTGTCCGCCTGAGCAGCCGGCACTCCAAATTTTTAACGGTTCATTTTCTTGTTTCTTTTTATGAATAAGACGTGGCAGGATATGCTTTTCCAGTATATTAAACAATCTTTGATTTCTAAAGAAATAACTTTCCGGAACTACTAACTTATCGATGAGTTCTGAATTCGAAATTAAATCTGTTTGGAGCAGAGTAGTTAAATGCTGATAAATATCTTCGGTTTTTCTTTTTTTTGAATAATCCAGTACTCTCTTCTCCAGCTCATCGAGTTTTTGGCTAAAAGAGAGACCCAATTCCCGTTCAATTTTAACCGCCAGATCTGAAAGTAATTTAGGACTGATATGCTGTGACCTGCTTTTGAATTTGTTCATATTCCTTCCGGACTTCCTGCTTAATTTTTTGTTTTTCGGCATAGCCAAGTAAATTCTTCGTATTGATGCATAGGATAAGTTCATCATTCTGGGTAATGACGCGTTCAAACAGCTTGTTGTGACTGATCAGCTGTTCTACAGGTAC
>CAYNLJ010000408.1:0-2368 GCA_964398005.1 uncultured Caldithrix sp.
TGAAGGACGAAATGCTTAACGAGGACAAGGACTTTGTTACTGGTCACTCGTTACTTGTCACTTAATTCTGTGTTTACCTTTAGCTACAACTGATCAGCCGAAATTTTTGAGAGAGTCCACCAGATTTAAATAGGATTCATAGCGCAGGGGGTGAATTTCCCCCTTTTTTAATGCTTCTTTGACGGCACAATGGTCTTCGGTAATGTGCTGGCAATCGTTAAATTTGCACCTGGGAGCCAGTGCTTCAAATTCCCGGTAAAACAGCCTGGCTTCTGAATAGTGAATGTCAATAAAATCCAGCAATTTAATACCCGGTAAATCGATGACCCGTGTCTGTTCATCCAGTTCATACACTTTAATACGTGTGGTTGTGTGCCGGCCTTTTTTGGTAGAGGGACTTACTTCGTTGACATGAATTTTTAATTCGGGTACCATGGCATTCAGCAAACTGCTCTTCCCCACTCCGGAATGACCGGCCAGTGCGGTCACCTTGTTTCTCAAAGCATCGAATAGCGGTTGAATACCCCGCCCATCGGTAGCTGAGGTCAGAAAGACGGGGTAGCCAATTTTACGGTAAATATCGGCAATCTCTTCCGCCTCGGCTTCCTTCTCCAATAAATCGATTTTGTTCAGACAAATTAAAACTTCTAACTGTTCCAGTTCTGCCAAAACCAGAAAGCGGTCTATTAAGCCGGTTTTTAATGGTGGTTCTACAAAGGAACTGACAATAAGTAACTGATCGATGTTTTTGGACAACCTGCGGATGAAAGGAATGTGTTTGGCAATGTACTGTGGCACATCGCCGCTGTGAATCAATTCTTTTTTCTGATTGATGGCTGTTTTGGCCTTTAAAAAATAGCGGATGCGCTGACGCTGCTTTTTAGTTAATCGCCCCATACCTTAAAAACTGTCTTTGTCCAAAAATTCAAAAATTAAAGGTTCGGTTTCGGGTTGCTCATCCGCATAACTCACAGCCTTTTGCAGTCTTTGAACGACTGGTTCCACAACCGTCTTCTGATCCGAATAGATGGTCATGATCGCTTCATCTTTTTGCACCGGCTGACCTGCTTTTTTATGAATGACAATACCCGCTTTAGGATCGATTTGATCTTCGGCTTTTTGACGACCGGCACCCAGCATTACGGCACTTAATCCAGTTTCCAGAGCATCAATGCGTTGAATAAAACCGCTTTTTTCAGCTACTACTTCTGCCTGATATTTGGCTTGTGGATAGCTCTCCGGCTGCAGTAAAAAGTAAGGATCACCGTTTTGTGCCTTGACAATTTCGATGAATTTTTCGCGGGCTGCACCGGATCGTAACAACTCCTGCGCCAGCTGTTTACCCTGTTCAATGGTGTCTGCCTTTTTTCCCAGGAAGATCATAGTTCCGGCTAAAGTAACCGTGATATCGATTAAATCCTGCGGACCGGCACCGTTCAAGACATCCATGCACTCCATGACTTCCAGCCAGTTGCCTACTGTTTGGCCCAACGGTTGATCCATATTGGTTAAATAGGCCACGGTCTTAATTCCAAATCGTTCACCGGTTTGGATTAACTGGCGGGCCAGTTCACGGGCCTGGTCATATTCACTCATAAAGGCTCCCGAACCGGTTTTAATGTCCAGTACCAGGGCATTAATCCCTTCGGCTATTTTCTTACTCATGATGCTGCCGGTAATCAAGGGAATGGACTCGATGGTGGCCGTTACATCACGCAAAGCGTAAATCTTTTTGTCGGCCGGTACAATGGTTTCTGTCTGGCCAATTAAACAGGCACCGACTTCCTTTAAAATCGATTTAAATTCATCGATTTCCAGATTTACTCTGAATTGCGGAATGCTTTCCAGTTTATCCAGAGTGCCCCCGGTGTGTCCCAATCCCCGACCAGAAATCATGGGCACCGGCACACCGGCTGCGGCAACCAGAGGAGCCAGCACAATAGACACCTTGTCACCTACGCCGCCGGTACTGTGTTTATCAACTTTAATACCCGGAATGTCACTCAAATCAACACGCTCACCGGAATTCAATAAAGCTTCAGTGTACTCATGGGATTCCTGCGGATTGAGTCCACGGATGAACATGGCCATCAGTAGAGCCGACATCTGGTAGTCCGGAATACGGCCGGTGGTGTAACCTTCTACTGCAAAATTAATTTCTTCCTTTGACAGTGGATGTCCGTCTCTCTTCTTCTTGATTATTTCGTACATGTTCAGCATAGTTTAACCTCATTCCTTGCTTAAAAAGATTAAAGCTAACAATTAAATTAACCAAATAAAAATTTTTTGAAACATATGCCCCCAAAAAAATCACTAAATTTTTGACAAAATTTTTATTATTGAATAAATTTTGATATTTTAGGAAAAC
>CAYNLJ010000409.1:0-2350 GCA_964398005.1 uncultured Caldithrix sp.
TTGCGAACCAATTGATTAATCGTTGGCAAGATTTCCTCCAAAAAAGTTACAGACTCTTAATTTAATGTTTTTTTTATTTAAGCGCAAACTTATTTTTCGACTTCTTGTTGATCTTTAACGCTTTCATCCGAATCGGGTTGTTGAACCTGTTCTTCAACCGATGGCTGTTCCGCTTCCGCTGCCTCAGCCGCTTCTGCCGCCTTTTCTTCCTCAGTCATTTCCACTTCAATTAAGGCATTGTCGTATTGTCTCATGCCCGTTCCGGCAGGGATCAAGTGACCCAAAATCACATTCTCCTTAAGACCAATCAATTCATCTTCCTTACCTGCAATGGCCGCATCGGTCAACACCTGTGTTGTTTCCTGGAATGAAGCCGCAGAGATGAAACTCTTAGTCGTCAAGGCAGCCTGCGTAATACCCAACAACATTGGTGTAAAGGTAGCAGGTTTGGCTTTACGGAACTTAACCGGTTTCTTCTTGGCCTTTTTCAGATCTTTATTGATCAGTTCCACCGTCTTTTTGTCGGTAATGGAACCTTCACGGAACAAGCTGTCACCCGGATCGGTCACCACTAGCTTATTGGCGATTTTTGCGTTTTCTTCAAAGAAATCGCTCTTGTACACCTGATCGCCCGGCAGAAAGTTCGTGTCACCCGGATCTTCAACTTTAACCTTTTTCAGCATCTGGCGTACAATAATACCGATGTGCTTATCATTAATTTTTACACCCTGTAAACGGTAAACTTCCTGAATTTCATTTACCAGATATTCCTGAACCTTTGCCGGTCCCTGAATTCGCAGGATGTCTTCCGGAGCAATGGCACCATCGGTCAATCGTTCTCCAGCCCGTACAAAATCGTTTTCGTGAACCAGGATGTGCATTCCATGTGGGACAGCATATTTTTTGGTTTCCAGATCCGATTCAACAATAATTTCACGAATACCACGTTTGATTGGACCGAACTTAACATAACCATCAATTTCGCTGACAATTGCGCGATCTTTTGGTGTACGTGCCTCAAACAATTCAGCGACCCGTGGCAAACCACCGGTAATGTCTCGGGTTTTACCAATTTCACGCGGAATTTTCACCAGAATATCACCGGCATGAACTTCATCATCGTTATTGACCTGCAAAAAGCCTTTAACCGGTACAAAGTACTGATTCAGCTTTTCACCATTTTCGTCAACAATCAGAATGTGCGGTGTTAAGTTCTTGTTTTTGGACTCAACTACCACACGTTGTTTACGACCGGTCTGTTCATCCAATTCTTCACGGTAAGTGATATTTTCCAGCAGATCCTGGAACTTAACTTTACCTGTGGTCTCTGTAATAATAACAGAGGAGTAAGGATCGGTAATGAACAACACATCGCCACGTTTGATTTCCTGACCGTCCTCTACCTTTAATTTAGACCCGTAAGGTACATTATAGGTAGCAATGGAGCGATCGTCCTCGTCAACGATTTCAATTTTGCCATTTCTGCCGGTAATGACAGGTTCGTTCTCTTTATTAATTACAAAGCGAATATTGGTAAACCTGATCTTACCATCCACTTTAGTTGTAATGTCGGATTCAGATGCAATACGTGCTGCCGTACCACCGATATGGAAGGTACGCAAGGTTAACTGAGTACCAGGTTCACCAATACTTTGAGCAGCCATCACACCAACTGCTTCACCAACATCAACCAGATCACCGGTGGCCATATTACGGCCGTAACACATGGCACAAACACCCTGTTTGGACTCACAGGTCAACTCGGTACGAACCTTAATCACTGAAATAGAAGAGTTATTGATTTTTTCGGCAATAGCCTCGTCTATCAAATCACCACGTTTACAGATCACTTCGTTGGTCACGCGATCCACTACATCTTCGGCAGCGACACGCCCCAACACACGGTCGGCCAGCGGTTCAATAATCTCTTCACCTTCTTTTAAGTCAGTAATATCCTGACCTAAAATGGTACCACAATCGTGTTCGGTTACAATCACATCCTGAGCAACATCGACCAACCGACGTGTCAGGTAACCAGCATCTGCTGTTTTCAGAGCCGTATCGGCCAAACCTTTACGGGCACCGTGTGTAGAAATAAAGTATTCAATCACAGACAGACCTTCAAAGAAGTTGGCTGTAATTGGGTTTTCAATAATTTCACCTGTTTGACCGGTTAATGATTTTTGCGGTTTGGCCATCAAACCACGCATACCGGCCAGCTGGCGAATCTGTTCTTTACTACCACGGGCACCGGAATCGGACATCATGTAAAGCGGGTTAAAACCGTTTTTATCCTTTTGCAATCTGCGGAACATGGCTTCAGCAACATCCGCAGTTACCTTTGTCCAGA
>CAYNLJ010000410.1:0-2335 GCA_964398005.1 uncultured Caldithrix sp.
CGGCTCAGTCCAAAGGCTTTTTCACTGGACAATCTTTTGGCCAAGTTGTCACGCCTGTTTCATGCGGTTTTCTGGTACTACTTTTTAGGCGCGTTGGGTGGATTTTTACTGTTCCGCTTCCTTGGTCTTTCACCCCTGATCAGTTTGCTTGGCGGGCTGTTGTTTGTGCTGTTTCCTCATTACAAATCACTTTACACAGAAGGCCACATCGCCAAATTGAAAGCTTTGATGTACCTGCCCTGGGTCTTTTTAACCTTTCGCTATTTACTGAATAAAAAGAACCTTTTGGCTATGGCGCTTTTTGCTCTGGCCTTTGGCTTGCAGATTCGTACCCAACATTATCAGATCGTTTTTTACACGGGCCTGATGATCTTTGCTTTGGGCGTTTACCCGGTTGTTAAGTTTTTATTGGAAAAAGACTGGCAAAGTTTTGCCAAAGTAGTTGGCCTAAGTCTGGTTGCCTTAGTTTTAGCTATCGGAATGGCAGCTCAACCCTTGTTTTTGGCTAAAGAGTACCTGCCTTACTCCAAGCGTGGTAAAACCACCGTCGATGTAAATCAAGCCAGTCAGCAAAAAAAGCAAGGCAGCGGCGTTTCGTTTGATTACGCTACCCAATGGTCCACGGCGCCCTCGGAACTTTTTACCTGGCTGTTGCCACATTTTTACGGTGGCATGTCAGGTGAAACCTACGACGGCAGTAAATTCAGCCAGCTTAAAAATCAGCGCATCCCTGGTTATTGGGGCCACATGCCATTTACCCAAAGTTACGAGTACATGGGCGTCATTTTATTGATGCTGGCCATCATCGGCTTGATCAGCAACTGGAAGGATGTGACCATTCGCAGTCTGTTTTTCCTTTTGCTGGCCTTAGTTTTTCTGTCGTTTGGACGCCACTTTAAACCCTTTTACAGCCTGTTTTTTTATTATTTCCCCTATTTCAACAAGTTTAGGGCACCTATGATGAGTGTAACGGTCAGTTACTTCATCATCGTTATTTTTGCAGTTTATGGGTTCAAATACCTGATGGAACTGATCCGTGAAAAGGTTGACCTGAAGCAACAGAAATTACTGCTTTACACCTTTGGTGCTTTTGTCGCCCTGGGTATTATCTTTTGGCTTTACAGTCTTGGCGCATCCTTTACTAAAGTGGGTGAAAATTACCAGGGCCAAACGCTGGAAATTGTTCGCCAGATCAGAAAAGAATTTTTTCAAAGAGATTTAATCCGCTACTTTGTGTTGCTACTGTTGGCCGGAGGCGCACTCTTTGCCTACTTAAAAAAGAAAATTCCGACTGTGGCTCTCATTCTGATTTTAGGTGTTTTGCAAATTGCGGATGCTTTGCAGGTTCAAAGCCGTGTGAAGGCTGAATACAAAGATATTAAACGACTGGAACGCCAGTATTTCAAAGCGACGCAGGTAGATCGCTTTTTGCAGAACGACAAGGATCTTTTTCGCATCTTTCCGGCCGGACAGCTTTTTAGTGACAATCGCTGGGTCTATTTTCATCAGTCCATTGGTGGCTACAGCCCGATTAAGATGTATGCCATCGAAGAACTGGTAGAAAAGAACATTTACAATGGCTGGGATCCGGCGCTGCCTTTTAACTGGAATGTACTCAAAATTCTCAACGTAAAATACGTAATTGCTCAGCAAAAGCTGCAGCACCCGTTTTTGCAGTTGGTTAATAGTGATGAAACCAACAAGTTTTACGCTTACTATTTTAACCAATACCTGCCCCGCGCCTTTTTTGTCGGAAACATTGAAGTCATTAAGAATGAAGTACAAAGGCTGCGGCGCATCAACAGCAAGGACTTTGATCCGGCTAAAACAGCCATTTTGGAAGAAGAACTGCAGCAACCTGTTTCCCAACCGGACAGCAGTTTTACCAGAGTGTTGAAATTTTCACCCAATGAATTGCAACTGCAGGCTTACACCGATAAACAAAGCTTGCTGGTCATTTCGGAAGTGTACTACCCGCCGGGCTGGAAAATTTTTGTTGATGGGCAACCGGTCCAGAAGGTGTACAAAACCGACCACGCCATTCAATCGATTGTGCTGCCGGCAGGCGAGCATCAGGTAGTGTTAAAATTTGCACCGGACTCCTATTTTAAAAACATTAAAATTTCGTACGCATCGCTGGGCATTATTTATTTGATCTTACTCATTTCACTGGTGCGTTACATTCTGCAACGCCGAGTAGTAAAATAGTTTGTTAGATAAATGGTTGAATAGTTTTGGCAAAGCGGAGTGAATGAAAGGTTAAGAGTTCAGGGTGTAAGCGTGTAAGAGTTGTGGCAAGCCCGTAACGCAAGCTTCAGCTTGCGCCTTACATCGT
>CAYNLJ010000411.1:0-2332 GCA_964398005.1 uncultured Caldithrix sp.
ACACTTCACCGCTGAGAAACAAAATAATCAGTAGTAGCAAAATTTTCTTTAACATAGCGGCCTTTGCCTCTTGTTTGATCTTTTTTTAATCCTTAATGATTTTAAACGTTTTTCATTTTATCCCTAATGGCTCTTAAAAGCCTACTTGTACTCCTAACTGTACGCGCCTTGGCGCAGAATAATATTCAGGATGAATGTAATAATCTTCTAAAGTATTCAGACCCCGTGGTCGGCCTGCCCCAAAATAGAGCGGTTCGGTAGAATAGGTTGCCCGTCCGGTGTCCTGAAAGACCTGTAACTCATTCAACCGATCCAACAAATTGTAAACTTTTAGAAAAACACCATATTTAAATTTGCCGATTTGAAATTGTTTGTTTAAGTAAAGATCTACATTAAAGACATCCGGCTTGCGACCGCCGTTTTCTACCAGTGGCTGCACCACGCGTGAAGCCTGAGTGTAAGGCATGCCGGTACCGTAGCGGGCAATCACACTGGCCATGACCAGTGAGGGTGTGCCCACCTGCAGGGAAACATTTAACTGATGTCGCCGGTCCCAATCTAATGGCACCAATTGTTTAACCGTCTCTTTATTGGCCTGGGCGTCCAGGAAAGCATTGTTCGGATCAGACGCGTTGCCTTTGGCCACCTGGTAGGTGTAATCCAGATTCAGGGCAAAATAGGAAGCGTAACGTTTTTCCAGTTCCAGGGTAAATCCCCTTACAAATCCGTAATCACGGTTAATGTAACGACCGTAGCGGATGCCTTCCAGAGTTTGAAATACCTGCGTGCCCAGTAAATTGCGAATATCTTTAAAATAGACCGTTAACGACAGGCCGTAAAGTTCGCCAATCTGTTGCTGAAAGCCTAACTCGTAAATGGTTGTCCGCTGCGGTTTAAGATTGGCATTACCCACCGTGTTTTTCAGTGATTGCGGCGGTGGTGCCACAGATGATTGCAACGGATCAATGTCAAATTCAGGATTGGTGTAAAGGTAAAAATAATTTGGCGTTTGAAAGAAATGGCCGTAAGAAACGTGAATGGCGCCTTTTTCTGAAATGGGATAAGCCAGCCCAAGACGCGGGCTAAACTGCATGCTGCTTTTCGCTTTTTCTTTTGGCGATTTGGCCGGTTCCTGAAAATTGGTTGGCACTTCGCCATCAGGATTAAAATAATCGAAACGAATACCGGCATTAATGATTAAATCTTCGTACTCCATCTTGTCCTGAATGTAGCTGGAGAATTCAATGGGATAATGCAGGTATTTGTTGTTTTGAAAACTGGTCAATGGTGCAATGCGCTGCGGCTGATCCGGCAACACCTCAAACTCGTGCAGCCACAAACGATGACGCTTGGCTTCAATCCCGGTTTTAATCTGGTGATGATAATTGACCTGACTGGTTAAATCCACTTTAAAAAGATGCGTCAACGTGGAACGGTCGAAATGCCACATCTGTTGCCCACCGCTGACAAAAGCATTGGCGCCGGTGTCCTGCAATCGTTCTTTTACCACATAGCGTGGATCGTAAGGATCTTCGTAAACGTGTTGTTTAAAATTGGTAAAAAAATAGGCCAGGTAAACATCCATAAAGGTTCGATCGCTAAACACATGATTCCAGGTCAATGAACTGGTTACTGACCACTGTTTGTAGCGGTAATCGCCATCGGGATTTAAGCGGAAGCGATGGTCGTACTGCCGCCAGTTGCGGCGCTGATACATGGTTTCCAGATTCAATTTGTCCACTGTGGTCAGCTGGTAAGTTAATTTTAGGTTACCGCTATAACGTTCTGAGCCATTCATGGAAACCGCTTCGGCATCGTCGATTAATTTGCGGGCCAACTCCTCCGAAAAAGTGTACATCTTGCCATGACTCATAAATTGCCGTTCTTCCGGATTGTCTTTCAACAGAAAATCGGAAGTGTGATCAGTAGGTAAAAAGACTTTGCGACCGTAAATGTAACCGGGATCATTATTCCAGCGTCCGCTCATAAAATAGCGCAACTTATTTTTAGCAAAAGGAAATGGACCACCCGCTGTGAACTGGAAATCGTAGAGCGGCTTAATGTTTTTATTCCAGAAAATATGGTCGTGATTGGTCAGATAAGCGCCGCTGTAAACCGAGACATTCATTTCTGGTTTGCTGCCGCCTTCTTTGGTTACCACATTCACCACACCGGACATGGCCTGACCATATTCCGCATTAAAAGTCCCACTGATGACATTTAATTCCTGAATGGAGTTGTTCTCCACTTCCATGACTGAAGTGCCGGAATAAACGTCATTCATCGGAATGCCGTTGATCATGTACATTACTTCGCCAACACGTCCGCCGCG
>CAYNLJ010000412.1:0-2331 GCA_964398005.1 uncultured Caldithrix sp.
GTAAAGGAAAGGCTTAAATTTTGGTATATGGGTTCAAGAGAAGTAAGAGATTGCGGAGCTTCTATCTCAATTTTGTGGCTAAAAAACAAACTTAACGGGGCTGCCTGTCGCTGATATCGAAAAACGACAAAAGGCATTTCAGGAAAAATTTCCACCAAAGCCTGACAGGCGGCTTTGGCTATTTCATTTAAATCATGCCCGGAGCTCAGATATTTCTTTATGATCTGTAAAAAATTACTTTTCATTCTGTTTAGCCTGTTCCCAGTGATGGTCTAATTCTTCAAGGGTGGCATTTTTCATTGCCTTGGGATCCCCATCATACTGCTGTTCAATGTGTTTAAAACGCCGAACAAATTTTTGATTTGTTTTGCGCAGCGCATCTTCCGCTGTAATATTAAGAAATCGTCCGAGATTGACCAGTGCAAAAAGCACATCGCCTAACTCATCTTCCATTTTCAGCTTGCGGTTTTTTGTAATTTCTTCTTTTAATTCATGTAATTCCTCGATCACCTTATCGATCACCGGTTCGACTTCCGGCCAGTCAAACCCTACAGTAGCTGCCTTTTCCTGCAGGCGTTGTGCCTGAAGCAAAGCAGGAGCGGCTTTTGGCACACCGCTCAGCAATGATTCGCGTCCCTCGTTTTTCACCTTGGTGTGTTCCCAGTTTTCCTGCACCTGCGAAGCACTGTTCAATGCCTTATCACCAAAAACATGTGGATGGCGGGCAATCAATTTTTTCGAAATATGATCCACTACGTCACCAAAATCAAAGCGCTGATTTTCAGCGCCAATTTCACTGTGAAAGACAATCTGAAGCAACAGATCGCCAAGTTCTTCGGCTAATTTCGACCATTGCTGCTGATCTATGGTTTCCAGAACTTCGTAAGTCTCTTCCAGCAAAAACTGGCGTAGCGATTCATGGGTTTGCTTCGCATCCCAGGGACACTCTTTACGTAAGCGATGCATGATCTGTAACAGATCATCCATGGAATATTTCGTCTGTTTACTTTGCATGGTTCCAGCTTACGATTTTGGTTTGCACGTTGGCAATCGATTCAATTTCTGCTTCGAGCACATCGCCGGGTTGCAAGGGTCCCACACCAGATGGTGTACCGGTCAGCAGAATGTCCCCCTCTTCCCATGGAATAAATTTACTGATGTAGGCAATCAATTCCGGGATTTTAAACAACATCTGCCGTGTGTTCCCCTTTTGACGTAACTGGCCGTTAACGATTAACTTTAATTCCAGGTTTTGCGGGTCCGGAATTTGGGCCGCAGGGAAAAAATCAGACACCGGGCAGGCATTTTTAAATCCTTTGGCAATAGCCCAGGGATGGCCCCGGTCTTTGGCCTTTTTTTGTACATCGCGCAGGGTCAAATCCAGCGCAATGCCATAACCGGCCACATGCTGCATGGCCTGCGCTTCGGAAATTTCAAAACCGGCTTTGCCCATCAGGACAGCCAGTTCGATTTCGTGATGTACTGAACCATATCCCGTGGGAATTGCGATGGGTTCGTAAATCCGACAGAGAGAAGAATTGGGTTTCATGAAAATTACCGGTTCATCTGCCCGCCTGGACTGCATTTCGGCAATGTGTTCCGAATAATTTAAACCGACAGCCACAATTTTTGAAGGGCTGTAATGATTCTCATTGATTAAACGAACGGTATTCATTAAACCTCCTTCAGAATTCTGAAAAGCTTAACTTTATCACTGGTAATATCCAGGGCTTCGACGTCGCGAATGGATTTTAAGACTTGTTTTTCCTTCGCTCTGTTAATCAAAATGTGAACAAAGCCAATGGAATTGGTGTACTTTTTTTCGACCTCAGCATGAGCCGATGCAATGTTAATATTGTTTTTACCTAAAATGGTAGCGATTAAACCAATAACGCCGGGTTTGTCCTTACAGGGAAAGCGGACATAATAGGCTGACTCCACTTCTTCCATGGAAGAAACAGGCTTGTCATTCCAGTTGAGGCGGTAAGTATCAAGCCGGTTTGGCGAATAACGAATAACATTGCCCAAAAACAAAAGATCACGCAAAATGAGACTATTGGTAGAATCCAAGCCCACCCCTTTGCCGTAAACCATAAAATCATCTAACAGATCGGTTTCAATTAAGTAAGCATTGTATTCGCCCCTTACCAATCCCAAAGGATGATTTTTGGGAACCAGCGTAGGATGAACCCGAACCTCAAAACGATCACCATGATCACGAATAATGGCTAAAAATTTAAAGACATAACCAAAATCGTCAGCGCATTTAATATCGAATTCACTAATTTCAGCAATGCCTTCAGCGTAAATTTCAAGGTAACTCAGATCAAT
>CAYNLJ010000413.1:0-2327 GCA_964398005.1 uncultured Caldithrix sp.
TGCGCGCAGGCTCTGGGAATGCTCATTCCCAGAGTGTTTTCAATCTGAATTCGGGTGTGTTTAACTTTTTCCTGAAGTTGGGCCTCATTACTATTATTCTGAATGTTTAGTTTGACAGGTTCCGAATAATCAAGCAGTCTTTCTGCTACAAAAACTTCATTCAGTTTGGAAGAAGGATGGATTTCTTTGATTTCATGGGCGATGGATTGAACGGCTTCCTGCAGCGGAATGGGACAGGCGATTTGTGGAGGACGTTGATGAATTTCTCCATTAATGACTTTGATGAGCGTATTGGTCAAATGGCCCAGACCCTCACCGGTGCGGGCAATGATGGGCACGACCGGTACACCCAAATGTTGCGCAAGGGCCTCTGTGTCAATTTTAATTCCCAGCCGACGTGCCTCATCCATCATGTTAACGGCAACTACCATGGGAATGCCGCTTTGCGCCAATTGCAGAGTAAGTCCCAGACTCCGGTAAAGATTGCGTGCATCGACGATATTGATTAAAACATCCGGTGGTGTTTCCAGAATGAATTGACGTACGATTTTTTCTTCTAAGGTGGTCGGCGTTAAAGAATAGCTGCCGGGCAAATCAATTAATTCAAAATCATAACCATTAAGGCTGAATTTACCGGTCTTTTTTTCCACGGAAACGCCCGGCCAGTTGCCCACAGCCTGATGAGCTCCTGTTAAAGCATTAAACAGAGTCGATTTGCCTGTATTGGGGATGGAAATGATGGCTGCGGTAATTTTTTTCTTTTCCGGCATAGTTAACTTTCAACTGGCTCCACAATAATTTTTTCCGCTTCACCCCGACCAATCTGTACCTGCTGTCCGTCTTTTTTGATCAGCTGGTAACCGTTTTTGAAAACCACTTTAATAATGTCTGAGGTGTTTAAGTTCCGTGCACGCATCTTCTCTAAAAATCCACGACCACCTAAAAAATTTCTGATACGATAAAATTTATCTGAATTTTTTACCGCGCTAAGTGGTAATGCTACGAGTTTACAATCCAGTACCTGAAGTTCATTGGTGCGTAATGCAATACTTTCACCCTGATCGATTAAAACTTCGACGGTTTTGCCCAAAGGTCCGACGCGCAAAATACGGATATTCGAACCGGGTAAGACACCCATTTGAATCATTCGTTGCGAAACAACCGAACGCTCATCCAGTGAGTTTATTACGTATTCTGTATTTGCTTCCAAGATCAACTCTTCCATAGGTTAATTTATGATTAACCCTTTATTTGTTAATGTTATTCTAATTTAACAATAGTTATAGCATTATACAAATTTAAAAACAGGCTTTGTAAAGTGTTGATTTTTTATGAATAAATGATAATCATGAGGTGTCGAGCTGCACCTAAATATGACACAGTTGAGAACAGATTTTATTGAACATAGACTGGACGGATTAATACGGAAGCCCTCGGATTTTTAGTTATCAGCTCCGATTCCCAGTTCCAATCTTGTCAAGTCCTATTAAACCATTCAACCAATTTGCCATTCAACTATTCCCCAATCACCCTGTAGCCAAACCAGTCCGGGTTTAAATCGAAGGTATTAGTGGAAGGTTTTAAATGAATGAAATATTTTTGTCCGGGTGTCCTTAGTAAATGGTTTTCTACTAAAAAAAGATCATCTTTGTGTTGTTGCATGCTGTCTTTCAGCAGGGTATTTAAAGCTCTGTTTTTTACTTCCGTCTCACTTTTCCCAACAAACAGGCCAAAGGCATGTTGTTCTGCCAAAGTCTCACGCTGATAACCTCCTGCATTCACAAAAAACAATTTTAGTTCACTATTTTGAGGAAATTCTTTTAATTCGATTTCAAATCCATCGGCTCCCTTGAGCTCTTTGTAACTATCCAGATGCAACCCTCTGGGGGAACCGTACCAATGTTCTATTAGCAAAGGATAGGTATCTTCGATAGATTTACCAATGACAAATTGGACATCGTGCAATTCAATATTTGCACCAGGCGCCATGCCACCCAGATAGACCATGAACAATTTCATCGCTGAACCCTCTGTTAATATTTTGAGTTGCCTGCAGGCAGATTTTTCAATCGAAAATTATTAATGCGTTCTTTCGCCAACGAGATTTTTCAGTTTGCCTTCCTTAAAAGCGTTCAAAGCCTCTTCAATGTTTCTGACATCGGTTAAAATGACATCCAGACCCGCTGTTTTCAGACTCTGGTAAGCACCCAGTCCCATACCTCCTGCAATCAAAACTTCGCAGTCAGCAATTTCACTGGCCATCATGGCATGCCGCTTCTGAGCTTCCGGCCCGAAACCATGTCCGGCGTGCGAATGATCATGCTGGG
>CAYNLJ010000414.1:0-2326 GCA_964398005.1 uncultured Caldithrix sp.
TGGTCAGTTCATCCGGATCGTTGGAGGTGATTTTGAGTTTTGTACTTAAATAAGATTCTGTGTGCGTGGGTTGATAGGTGACCGTAATGTGTTCCGATTCTCCGGCTGCAACATTGAGTGAGGCCGGTTGCACATTAAAATCAAAATGATCGATTTTAATCTGGGGAATGTTCAGTGCGGCTTCTCCCAGATTAAAGATTTCAAAATCCTGTGTAATGGGTTGATTTAGTCCTTTAAAACCAAAATCAAAAACGGTTGGTTTTACGTGGATATCAGCCACGGTCAAGTTCTGGAAGGTGTAAGTACGCAAAGCGTTCCAGTCCGAAACAAAAAGCTGATCATCATGGGCAGCCAGTCCCATAGCCCGCGTGGGAGTGTCTTCCGTGGCGATTAATCTGGGCTGTGAAGGGTCGGAAATATCGACGGCCATTACCAGCTCCCAGGTAGCCAGAAAAGCCGTTTGCCCCACCACATCCAGATGATTCACAATGCCAAAACGGTTTTGGAAATTGGCCAGCAGAACCGGTTGCTGAGGATTGCTGATGTCAAAGATGTCCATGCCTCTGGCGCCTAAAGCGACCAGAGCCAGATGGTCCCTCACAATGATTTCCTTGGCTGAGCCACTGGCAGGCACTGCGCTGAGTAATTCCGGTTCCAGAGCATTGTTCAGGGAATAAATTTTAATGCCGGCTGATCCATCGGCCACAAACAATAAATCGTTGGTGAGAAAGACGTCCCAGGCATTGGTCAGCCCACGAATAGTCTTGACGGATTGAGGATTCGACCGGTCGGCAAGGTCAATCAGTTCAATCCCCTGTTCATGAGCAGCGGCAAAGGCCAGTTGATCGTTAAATTCAACACTTTCATAGGAATAACCGGCCTGCTTGTGGATTTTAATCAAACGGGGCCGATTCATGGTGCTGATGTCCAGAAAATACAAACCGGCATGACGAGCCGAACCAATGGCCAGTGAGCCCTGCGCTTTAACGTTGTAAAATCGTTGTTCGTAAATATCACCGGGATCAAAATGGCCCATTTCCTGCGGATTGGACAGATCGCTGATATCGAGAAAAACCAGTCCACCCACGCCAAAAGTATAAATGATGTTGGGGCTGTACATTTCAACATCCAAAAGTTCGGCAAAAAACTGCGGGTAGTAGGTGCCACGCGGGGTCAGTTCATCGGCTGCACTTAACCGGCCGGTAAAAATCAAAAAAATAATGATCAACAACAGTTTCATGATGAACTCCCTCACTTTTGCAGAATGAATCTGCCGTTGACTGTGGAATTTTGTGAGCGCAAGCGGTACAGGTAAATACCACTGGCCTGCTCGTTAAGATTGATTTTGATCTGATTTCGGCCTGCCTTAAATCGTTGAACGGTTTGCCGGATTTTTCTTCCCTCGCTGCTGAAAATTTGCAGAGTAACCAAATCAGTGGTCTTCAATTCAAAGCGAATATGCGTAGTGCCATTGAAGGGATTGGGGAAATTTTGCAGCAGAGTAAGCTGATCAGGCGGAAGCCCAGAAACAGGATCATTTTTTACACTGGTCAGCTGCAAAAGACTGTCAATGACAGATTGGAATTCCTGAATGTTGAAACCTTCTTTTACATAGGCCACATAGCCATTCTGATCGATAATGACCGAAGTGGGAAAGAGGCGCAGACGGTAGGCGTCAAATACCTGGCCCAAAGAATCCAACACAACGGGATAGGTGAGTCCAAACTGTTTGATGAACTGGGAAGCCAGATGCTTGTCTTCCCGAAAATCAAGGCCTATCAGCACAAAGTCGTTATCTTTGTAAACCGTCCAGATGGAGTCTTCCAGCAAAGGGGCTTCTACCTGACAGGGGCCACACCAGGTGGCAAAAAAGTTCAGCATGACCACCTGACCTGCAAAATCTTCCAGTTTGATGATCTGGCCGCTTGTGTCCGGCAAGGCAAAAGGCACGGCCGCTTCGCCAACCGAAATCTGGCTGATACCTGGTTTTATCAGCAAGGCACCCAAAATCAAGAAAGATGTAAACAGTTTTTGCAATGTGCTCTCCCTTTCTGTTTGAATTAAAGTTAGTCATTAACTGTAACAAAACGGTACCAAAAGGTTAAAACTTTTCAAAAATCGCCGTTTGAATTTGAATGAAAAAAATCGTACACTTATTGGGTCGTTTCCAGGTTGGAAGAAAGCCATGAAAAAAGTTTGTTTTTTGCTGATTTTTGTGTTTGCCCCGTTTTTAAGCGCATTTGCTCAACAAACGGAACTGGTCATGCTTAAAACGCAGCAGGGAACTGTTACAATTGAAGCCGATTTAAAGTGGCAGACCCTGGCC
>CAYNLJ010000415.1:0-2325 GCA_964398005.1 uncultured Caldithrix sp.
ATTGTAACGGCTCTGGAACAGGTCGAAGTTTACACCAGTGGATTCAGCGCTGAATACGGAAATGCACAGTCTGGTGTGGTTAATATGGTGCCAAAAGAAGGCGGCAATAAATGGCAAAGCCGTCTGGAAATGGCAACCACGTTACCGTATTACAAAACCTGGCAGGGAAATCCGTACGATTCTAAGAATCTTTATTTTCATTCCTTGCTTTCCAATTTAGAAGAATGGATGAAAGAAAATCCGACCAACCCGGGCAAGCCACTTTATGATTTAGGCTATGGCTTTGGTCCGGCTTATCTGCCAACACGAATTGTCTGGCCGCCGGTTTTCTACACGCGCGACGATTCTCTGAAGATTGCCAGACTGGGGCAAATTGGCTACGAACAGGCCTTTCGTGAAATTGGAATGAACGCGCCTAAAGCCATGGACACCCGTGTGGATTTTACCACGGGCGGTCCGTTAACCAAACATTCTTCGATCTTTCTGGCGGCACGTCAAACGACCGAAACACCAGAAGTCCCCATGCCGCAGCCCATTATGAGTCGGCAAATGCTGATGAACTGGACCTATCGTCCTGATGGCAACAATAAGTTCAAATTTACCTTTTTGTTTAATCTCGATCATGACTACAATTTAAGCAATTATTTGCGTTACATGTTCGATCGTTCAATGAACGCTACTTATATTCAATCTTTAACAAAGCAATACGGTTTTGACTGGGATCATGTCTATTCACCATCCACCTTTTCCAATTTGCATTTCAGTGTACTGGATCTACAGACAAAACAGCGCATTGAACTGATGCATCCGGGAGAGTTTTACGAAGAATACAGCAATGGAACCAACTGGACCAACTACACTTCACCTTCGAATCATCGCATTGGACAACCTTCGGATGATTTTGGCAACCAGAATACGACTACTTACAATCTGCAGGCCAACATTAGTAGCCAGCTAAATAACAACAATTTAGTTAAGAGTGGTTTGCAGTTCTATTATTACGATGTTGATGTTGACATGGACATGAATATTACCACCAAAGGTAATTACCGTAAAGTAAAATTTAATGCTTTCCCTTACGAAGGTGCTTTGTACTTTCAGGACAAGATGGAATTTGCCGGTATGATCGCCAACATCGGTTTACGCTGGGATTTTTACCAGCTCAATACCGAGTACTATGGAGACAGGTATTCTCCATTGCGTCAACCGGACTACAAAATTAAAACCAAATTTTACAGCCGATTGCAACCGCGTATTGGTATTTCATTCCCGGTTTCTGAACACTCTGTGTTTCATTTAAATTACGGTACCTTTACGCAACGGCCGAATTTCAATCAGCTCTTCTACAACCAGATTACTTTAAATCAAGACGTGGATGTTCTGGGAAATCCTGCCTTAAAACCGGAAAACACCAATGCCTATGATGTAGGTCTGGTGCAAGGTTTACCTTATGGCTTTCGCCTGGACGTCAGCGCCTACTACAAAGATGTTCGCGATCTGGTGGAAAGCGCTTACTACACCGACAAGAATTTTGAGGTTTACCGAACCTACATTAACCGTGATTATGCCGATATCAAGGGTTTTCATATTAGTCTGGAAAAAGTGGGCTCTGGATTACGCGGCTACATTCGCTACAATTACGAAGCGGCAAAAGGAAAGAGTAGTAATGATTTAAATGCTCCGGTTAACTTTTTTGAGAATCCGGACCCAACTTACGGAAAAGTTAAATTACCAGACCCGGAAGACGTCTATCTCGATTACGACCGAACCCATAAAGTGCTGTTGAATTTACGTTATTCTACTGCCAAAGAATGGGGTCCCGGCATTTTGGGCGTTTATCCTTTTGGAGAGTTCTCGATTAGTACAACCTATCGCTTAATGACCGGACGGCCTTACACCTGGGACGAGACAGGTCAGGGCTTGAAGTACAACAAACGAACCCCAACCGAACATGACTGGCGCATGCGTATTCAAAAGAAATTCCGTTTTGGTGGAACCCGGATGACCTGGTATCTGGAAGGATTTAATTTACTCAACGAAAAGGTTTACCATTATTCCAGAATCTTTAATGACGAACGTGAAACGGCTCGTTATGAACAGGGGCAGAACGTGCTTATTTATGATGAATATGCACCTTACACAACCAGTCAGGCCATCTACGTACTAAATAATGAACCACGTCATTATCGAATGGGCTTAATTTTTGAATTTTAAAAGATGGGGTGAAAGATGATAAGAAAATTGACAGGATCCATTGCAATCGTACTGCTCATATTCATGAGCTTGCAGGCTCAGCTTGAATATCGCATCCACAATCGTGGCATG
>CAYNLJ010000416.1:0-2319 GCA_964398005.1 uncultured Caldithrix sp.
TCCTTCAAACTTCTAAAAGCCTGACTCTATCATGAAAGCAAATATTCTCTTAACTTGTAAACTCTTACCCGCTTAACTTACTCCTCCCACCACTTCTTAAAAAGTTTATGTTTTAAAATTTTCTTGTGTGCATTGTGAATGGCCAGTTGAGTTAAATTGGCAAACTCGACCCAGCTAAGATTTAAATAGTCGTACCCATCCGGAGAAAAAGTGCGCTCAGATTGCAGTAATATCGGTAAAAATTGCAACGCAATATGGCTGTAGGTGTGTTTCAAAACAGGCAGCTTTGTAAACTGCTGTGCTTTCCTGTCCCCAAAATGCGTGTTAATCAATTTTTCTAAATGATTTAATGTTAACTGTTGCAAAGAATCTACTTCTACCGACGGAAACTCCCACATTTTGGCCAGTAAACCCCGGGCTTGCCGCTGAGCGAGTAACAATTGGTTCTGTGAGTTGCGTGCCACAAAAACCACTTGAAAACTTTGCCGTTTGGGGCGCGCGGCGGATTTAAATGGGATGGTTGAAGTTAAGTTCTGTTTAAAACTCAGGCAAAACGTTTGCAGGGGGCATTGCGTGCATTGTGGTTCAATCGGTTTGCAAATCAAAGCTCCAAGTTCCATCAGCGCTTCGTTGAACAGGCCAGGTTGATCGGCGGGTAATAGTTGCTGAACAATCTTTCTTACCTCAGTTTGTGTCTTAGTCAATCGAATATCTTGCGGAATGGCAAACAAACGGGTTACTACCCGCAAAACATTGCCATCCACAACAGCAGTAGGTTTATTGAAGGCCATCGATAAAATGGCGGCGGCTGTGTAAGGGCCTATGCCGGGTAATTCCTGTGCTGTTTTTAAATCTTCAGGAAATAGACCATCAAAGCGTTCTACTATTTGCCGGGCAGCCTTCAACAAGTTCCTCGCCCGGCTGTAATAACCCAGACCTGCCCAAAGCTGCAATACCTCATCTTCGTCAGCCTTTGCCAGATGTCGAATGGTAGGAAAGCGACGGATAAATACCTGAAAGTATGGGAGCGCCTGACTGACCTGGGTTTGCTGTAACAAAAATTCAGACAGCAGAATTTTGTACCAGTCCCGTTCCTCCCGCCAGGGGAGAGATCGCTTGTTCTCTTGAAACCACTGGATTAAATGTTGAGAAATGGCATTCATGTTAAAACCACGCATTCAGGAAAATTAATCTCATTAATTTTGAAAAGCTTGAACTTACTAAATTGTCACCCTTTTCAGAAATTTTTCTTTGCCCATTAATTAACTTCTTTAAAAGTTTAAATTTTGTTCTTGTTCTTATTGAATGCAATAGGTAGAAATCTTAATTTAAAAATAAAAAATTTGGAGGTAACATGCGTTCACTGATATATGGGCTTCTACTTTTTCTTACTTTTTTACATGCCGAGGAAGGCATGTACCCAATTACGGAAATCGACAAACTTGATCTGAAAAAAATTGGTATTGAACTGACAGCCGAACAGATTTTCTCAGAAAACAAGGTAAGTTTGTCGGATGCCATTGTACAATTGGGTGGCTGTACCGGATCGTTTATTTCATCGGAAGGCCTCATTCTGACCAATCACCACTGTGCCTTTCGTGCCATCCAAAATGCCAGCAGTCCGGAACATGATTATTTAACCAATGGCTTTGTAGCACATAATCGGGCAGATGAATTCCCGGCCAAGGGCTACACCGTACGTATTACCGAACAGGTAGTTGATGTTTCCGATCAGGTCCTGCAGGCTATTAAAGATGTGAAAGATCCGATTAAGCGTCAGAAAACGATTGAAAAGATCAGCAAGCAAATTGTTAAACAGGCTGAAGCCGATCATCCCGGATTGCGGGCTTCCGTTTCGGAAATGTTTCCCGGTAAAACCTATTACCTTTTTCTTTACACCTATTTAAAAGACGTACGATTGGTCTACGCTCCACCGCGTTCCATTGGTGAGTTTGGTGGTGAAGTGGACAACTGGGAATGGCCGCGTCACACCGGTGATTTTTCCCTGATGCGGGCCTACGTAGCACCCGACGGTTCACCTGCAGAGTACAGTCCGCAAAATGTGCCATACCGACCGAAAGCCCATTTAAAAGTGGCCGCTGAAGGAGTGGAAGAAGGCGATCGGGTGTTTATCCTGGGCTACCCCGGACGAACTTACCGGCACCGTACTTCTGCTTATCTCTCTTTTGAGTATGATGTACGCATGCCCTTTGTGGTGGACTGGTACCAGTGGCAAATCGATTTAATGAACAATCTCTCAAAAAATGATGCGGCCCGTGCCTTAAAATTTAGTTCCTGGATTAAGGGCCTGGCCAATAC
>CAYNLJ010000417.1:0-2319 GCA_964398005.1 uncultured Caldithrix sp.
GAACACCGGCTGGACCGTAAGCGCCGGAAGCATCACCAATTACATTTTGTGCGGTTAATAAAATCAAGTCTTCTGCCGTAGCCTGACGTACCCCATCACTGGCCTGAATAACCAGAGCCACATTATTGCCCTGGACTTCTACCATGTAGGGAACCGTTGTAAAGAAAGGAATGCTGGTCACATCAGGAATATTAGCCAGCACGACCTTAGCCCCACCTGCGGTCAATTTGCCCAACAATGCATCGTACAAAAAGTCAAAGGTGTTTTTGTCGGTTGGTGCCGCCGGAGAGGTTCCGCCACTGGTGGCGTAGCCCAGAACGTCATTGTTGCCAATCCAGAGCGAGATCAAAGTCGGTTGCAACATCATGGCCTGCTGAACCACAGTGGTATTACCCAGATTTGGATTACGTAAGATGATATCAAAAAAGGCAGAATGGCTGTAGCTTTGTGTCGAAGAGATGGCACTGTCCAGGTCGGCCAATACAGCGGCCGGCACACCCAGATTATTGTAAGGACGAGCCAGAGTGGCGACTTCGGCATTCAGAAATGGATTAAAGGGGTCAAAGCCTGTGCCCTGGTAGGGAACCGGTGCAATCTGCGGATTTCCGGAAGCATCAAAGCCATTAAAGGTTAAAATACCGGCGCCCTTAGTGGTATACGAACCAATGCCCGGCCAGCCAAGTAAGGGTTGTTTAAAATCGCTGACCCCAGCTTGTTTGGCAATCTGGTTTGGAAAACTATATTCCTGAAATTTAGCTGTTAAGGCGGCTGATTGGTAACCGGCAGTTAAACTGTTACCAATAGCTACAAAGCTCTTAAAAAGTTGCTGAGTGGTGTTGTTGAGCGTTACAGGCTCACTTTGTTTCAAAGATGGTTCTTCTAACTGACAGCCCACGATCAGGCTTAAAAGAACCAGAGTCAGTAGTATTCTTAAAATTTTCATCTATTTAATCCTCCTCTTTCTCTCTTAAAACGAATAACCAAGGGTGATGCCAAACAAATTGGCTAAACTCTGGTATTTACCGTTAAAATTATTAACCGAATTGGTGATTTCCCGATCTTCCTGCAGCAGCAGCATGTAAGCGAAATCCAGATTGATGTGGCCCATTTTGTAGCCAAAGCCAATATTGTAAATATTTCGATCACCTTCTGGCAGGGAAGGTTCTACACGTTCATCAGGTACGGCGTGGTTGTCACGCATGTAGCCGGCCCGTAGGGCCAGTTGCTCGTTTAAGCGATATTCCAATCCCAGACGATAGCTGGCCGAATTTTGGTATTTCCGTTCGCTCACGGTTTCGGTTTTACCGCCAACAGGATCTTTAAATTTTACCTTTAACACATCGTAAGAACTCCAGCCGATCATAAAATAGTCAAATTCTGCGGTTAATTTTTCGGTGAAGTCATAAGAAACGCCAACGGCTGTAAAGGTTGGCAGCTTTAAATCAGCGTCACCCTTGGTATTTGGGAAGAGGGCTTTTAATTCGCCGAGAATCAGTTGTTGTTGGGGATCGCTTGCATCAATGGAAGGATAATCAAATTTGGCATCGCCGTCTTTAAATTTGAGTAAAACATTGCTTCGAAATGCTGCGCCAATGGAAAGGCCTTCGACCGGTTTAAATTGCAAACCTACATTAAAACCCATCCCGGTTGTGGAGGCCTTGAGTGTCGAGTAAACATCTACATTGCGAATCGGGTAATTAACCACCTTTTGCAAATCAACATCCGCTATGGCATATTCAAAACCAACCGCAACTGAAAGATTTTCCATTACACGGTAGGCGATTACCGGATTAATGAAGATTGCCTGAACCGAAGAACGGGTAGCCAGGTACTTGCCGGGCCAATCTTTTCCCCAATCCGAAGCCAGACCAAACGGAGCAAAAACACCAAGGCCAAAGCTCACTTTTTCATTCAATTGGTAAGAAGCATAAAAATGTGGTGGGAAGAAGGTTTCTTTTTTGGCCTTGTTTAGAAGATTTGGATCTTTAACACTGGGACCTATAAACTGAGCCTGTGGTTGAATGATCGTTCCGCCAAGTGCAACGTTCCAGCCATGCAATGAAGTGATGCCGGCAGGATTAAAGAAAATGGCCGTTACGTCATTTGCCTGGGCAACAAAGGCCCCGGCCATGGCCATGGACTTAGACCCCTGTTCGTAAATGGAAAACCCTGACCCAAAACTTAGGGAAAAACTAAGAGCAAGGGTCAACAACAACACAATTAATCGTTTGTGCATAGCACCTCCTTTAATAAATTAAATCTGCAAATTACAACGTAAGATAAAATATTATCAGACAAGATTCAATATATTTGTGGTTC
>CAYNLJ010000418.1:0-2298 GCA_964398005.1 uncultured Caldithrix sp.
CATGAACGGGATCGCTACGATAGAACATCCACCTTTTTTCTGGTACACAACTACATCAATTTTTACCTGACCGGCGGCGTGCGCGTCATGGAACCCGGCGACACTTCCGGCATGGCCCTCTGGCATCCGGTCAAACAGCAATGGTCAAAAAAGGTAATCGATGCCATCGATCCGGATTTGATCAAAAAACTGCCACCGGTCAAGCCAGCCGACCAGTCCATCGGCACTATTGCGCCTTATTTGGTGGAAAAATTCGGCTTTGATCCGGCCTGTAAAATCGACGCCGGCAGCGGAGACAACATGTACGGCGCCATTGGCACCGGCAATGTTCAACCCGGTCTTGTGACCATCAGTCTGGGCACCAGCGGAACCGCTTACAGTTTTATGGAACAACCTTTCATTGATCCGCAAGGAGAGATTGCCGCTTTTTGTGATGCCACCGGACACTATCTGCCTTTGCTTTGCGTTTCCAATTTGGCCAATGGTTACAATTTGTTTTTAAAACAGTTTGACGTGTCTCATCAGCAGTTCAACGAACTGGTGCTCAAAACAGCGCCGGGTAATCAGGGACGAGTACTCATTCCCTGGTACTCCGGGGAACGTACGCCCGATGTTCCCCAGGCCGTGCCGCTTTATTTTGGTTTTGCCCTGTCGGACTTTACGCCGGAAATATTAGCCCGTGCCGTACTGGAAGGCGCTGTGCTAAATCTTTACGATGGATTTCAGCGTTTGCCGGTTAAAACCAGAGAAATCCGGGTGACCGGTGGCCTTTCCCAATCGGAAGTCTGGTTGCAAACCATAGCCGATGTTTTTGAAGCCGAAACCCTGCCGGTAAAGGGCGAAGGTGCAGCGCTGGGCGCCGCCATTCATGCCGCCTGGGTCTGGTTGAAGGAAGCAGGGCAACAGGTTGAATTAAAAGAACTAACCGACCAATTTGTGGAATTAGACAAAACCCGTCGTAAAAAACCGATTACGCAAAATGTGAAAATCTACCGACTGCAAAAACAGTTGTTCCACGCTTTAAGCGGTAGAATACGCAACCTGCCGGCAGATGATCCTTTCCAATTACGACAGCAGATGGTTAAAAGTTTAAGAGTGTAAGAGTTGAAGAGTTGAATGGTTCAATAGTTGAATAGTTTAATGGTTGAATGGTGCAAAAAGTTAAGGGTTTAAGAGTAGGGGCGAGGCATGCCTCGCCCTATTTCCGCGTTTAAAGTAAAATAGAACACGGATGACACAGATTTCACGGATTCACACGGAAAAAATTAAAACCAGAAATTATCCGTGGGCATCCGTGTTCATCCCTCTAATCCGCGTTCTAAAAAAATCAGTGAAAATCTGTGAAAATCAGTGGCTAAAAATATTTCGGTGAAATTCGGTGTTATTAAGTGGCTAAAAAAATCTGTGTCAATCAGTGGCCAAAAACCGGTAGCCTCAGGCTCGACAAATTTAAGAATGCTGCGCTTTTTCCATTTATCTAAAATTATGTAATTGTGTTTCCCATTTTAAGGTAAAACCCTCGAAATTGATAGCTGTCAGTTTCTCCTTCGGTTTTTAAAATGGTTTTAAGTGTAACGAAGATATTAAAAAAATATTTTATCCTGGTAAAAAATTTATTAACTTTCTAAAAAAGTTTGTTTGGAAACTTAACTAATATTGTGGCCTTCAAAGAAAGGAGCCCGCTATGCGTATCATCATTCATCCCGATTATGATCATTTAAGCAAATGGGTAGCACATTACATCGCCGGAAAAATCAACAAGTTCAAGCCCACTCCGGATCGGCCATTTGTTCTTGGTTTGCCCACTGGTTCATCACCTTTGGGTACCTATCGTGAACTGATTGAACTGTACAAACGGGGTAAAGTCTCCTTTAAAAATGTCATTACTTTCAATATGGATGAATATGTGGGGCTGCCCGAAGATCATCCGGAGAGTTACCACTATTTTATGTGGAGCAATTTTTTCAATCATATTGATATTAAAAAAGAAAATGTGAATATTTTAAATGGTAATGCGCCCGATTTACAGAAGGAATGCGATGCGTACGAACAAAAAATTAAAGATGTGGGCGGCATTCACCTCTTTTTGGGTGGCATCGGGCCCGATGGACATATCGCCTTTAATGAACCAGGTTCATCGTTAACTTCCCGTACGCGCATCAAAACGCTGACCTATGACACCCGTCTGGCCAATTCCCGTTTTTTTGACAACGATATTAATAAAGTGCCCAAAACAGCTTTAACGGTTGGGGTAGGCACTATCATGGATGCCCGGGAAGTGGTTATTATCATCAATGG
>CAYNLJ010000419.1:0-2294 GCA_964398005.1 uncultured Caldithrix sp.
AGAATTGAACAAAACAAGGTAATACATGTATCGATTTGCTGATCCGGAATATTTAATATTTTTACTGGTTCTACCGGGCATGATTTGGTGGTACTGGCGCGGGCGCGGCCGGGCTTCGGCTAAGATCATCTATTCGGACATCCGTCTTTTGAAAAATGTGAAGCCCAGCCTAAAACAGCGTCTGCGTCCGGCACTTTTTCTGTTGCGCTTGCTGGCGGTTACATTAATCATTTTAGCGCTGGCCAGGCCACAATCCAGTCACAAGGAAGAAGAGATTACCACCGAGGGCATTGACATTGTGCTGACGATGGACGTTTCGACCAGTATGCTGGCCGAGGACTTTCGACCCAAAAACAGAATCGAAGCGGCCAAAATGGTGGCTAAGGAATTCATCGAAGGTAGGAAGAACGACCGCATCGGTTTGGTGGTCTTTGCCGGGGAAAGTTTTACCCAATGTCCTTTAACACTGGATTACGGCGTGCTTTACCACATTCTGGACAACATGAAAGTGGCCGATCAGGACTGGGACGGTACCGCTATTGGCATGGGCCTGGCTACCGCCATTAACCGTTTGAAGGACAGCAAAGCCAAAAGCAAAGTCATTATTCTGTTGACCGACGGGCGTAATAACCGGGGACAGATCGATCCCATTACCGCAGCCCGCATGGCCAAAGCCATGGGCATTCGTGTGTACACCATTGGTACGGGCACCCGGGGCACGGCCATGTACCCGGTGGATGATCCCATCTGGGGCAGACGTTACGTGCCCATGCGCGTGGACATTGATGAAGATTTGCTGAAACAGGTGGCCAGCACTACCGGCGGTAAATACTTCCGGGCGACCGACACCGAAAAATTGCGCCAGATTTACAAAGAAATTGGCGAAATGGAGAAAACCAAGATCGAGGTTAAGGAGTACACCCGTTACGAGGAGTATTTTGTTTACTTTTTAAGTTTGGGCGTCCTGTTGTTAGTCATCGAACTGGTGCTGGGGAATACTTACTTTAAGACGATTCCATGAATGGTGGCTGGTTGAATGGTTCAATGGTTGAATAGTTGGTTGGTTGAATGGGAGTTCTCGTTCATTCCTAACATGAAAGGGAAGGACCACGAAATTGCGCCTAAATGGTTTAAACCGCCATTTTTCTGGCAGGGAGCGGCCTAGGCTGCCGAAAGGGAGAGTTAAAGACAATAATTAGAAAGTACCTATGGAAGTACTGAGATTCAGATATCCGATCTTCTTACATGGTTTGTGGGGCGTATTGTTGCTGATTGTCTTTTTTGTGCTGATTTACCGGCACAAAGAGGCTTTGCTGCAACGTTTTGGTCATATTGCTATTTTGAAGCGCATCATGCCTGGCTACAGTCGTTCGCGACAAATCTGGAAAAGCGTGTTTTTCATTCTCAGTTACCTTAGTTTTGTCATTGCGCTGGCCGATCCACAGATTGGCACCAAGCTGGAAGAGGTGAAGCGGGAAGGTGTAGATATTATTGTGGCGCTGGATGTTTCCAACAGCATGCTGGCCGAAGATATTAAACCCAGTCGTTTGGAAAAAGCCAAACACGAACTGGACAATTTTATTGATCTGTTGCAGGGCGATCGCATTGGTTTGATTGCCTTCGCCGGCATGGCCCATCTGGTTTGTCCCTTAACACTGGATTACGGCGCGGCCAAACTCTTTTTACAGATGATGGACCCGGATCTGATTCCGGTGCAGGGAACAGCGCTGGAAGATGCCATTCGCACAGCCATTAAGTCATTTAATCAAAAAGAACGGAAGCATAAAGTTCTGATCTTAATTACAGATGGCGAAGGCCATGAGGGCGAACCGGAAAAAGCGGCCGAAGATGCTTCAAAAGAAGGCATCATCATTTACACCATTGGCATTGGTTCGCCGCAGGGCGTGCCCATTCCGGTTTACGATCAGTATGGTCGTTCGCTGGGCTTTAAAAAAGACCGCAATGGCAATGTGGTCACCACGCGCCTGGATGTTAAAACCTTGCAAAAGATCGCCTTCATTACCAATGGCAAGTACTACATCGCATCCAGCGGGCAGGCCGAGTTACGCAAAATTTACGATGAAATTCGAAAGATGGAAAAAAAGGAACTTAGTGCCCGCAAATTCGCTCAATATGAAGACCGGTATCAGATCTTTCTGGTACTGGGCTTAATCTTTTTAATGTTGGAATTCTTTTTACCGGTAAGGACTAAAGTAAGGACGCAATATGCGTTGGCTGATTATTAGTTTGCTGGTTCTGGGCTTGCAACAGTGGGCCCAGGCAGACAGCATTCG
>CAYNLJ010000420.1:0-2292 GCA_964398005.1 uncultured Caldithrix sp.
CCTTTCTCTTTTTGGCGGATTTCCGAGAAAAACTTCTCGGCTTTAAGCCCTGACGTCTGAAAGGAACGATTATCCAGCCAGAAGAAACTAAAATGGGTTTCCGGCCCGCTTTGAATGGTAATGTCATGACCCTTAAGATCACTAAATGATTCAAAAGGGGAGTCTCTGTTGACCAGCAGGAAAAACTGTTCTTCGGCATCGGGTCCAGACTGAGAAACAGCCAGAGGAATCCAGCGAATGCTGTCAGCAAAGCGCAGATAGTCAATGCTTAATACGGTCAACACTTCATAGTGTTGGCTTGGTTCCTGTAATTCCCTTTGTGCGTCTTCCAGAAAATGTATGGATACCAATGGTTTTATATTGGCTTGCAATTTGAGGTTTTGAACAAAGCTGCGCACCCAGACATCAAGCGCCGACCGTGCATCATTTTCACGGAGATTAGTAAACAGGAAACGGTCATAGGCAATGCGCAACGGGATCTGGCGCGGTGGCCTGTTTTGAGCCAAAAGTAATTGACAAACAATGGTTAATAAGAGAACAATTTTAATTTTCAATAGCCTGTTCAATTTTTTGTCCTACCAGTTTTTCCAGACTTGCCTGTGCACAAAAATAGTCATAACGCAGTTTATGATATTTGGCGATCATTAACGATTCAAAAAGCTGAGCCTGGATCATCTCTTCGGCATCGGCCATTTCAATGGCATAGGCGCGCTCGGTTAAAGAGCGGTTTTCCTGAGCCGTTAGCATGGCCTCGTGGGCGGCTTTTATTTCCTGTTGTAAACTTTGCAGGGTAGAGAGCGTATTACGAATTTGCAGCCCCAGGCCGTCTTTCAGCAGCAGGCGTTGTTCCTTCAGCTTTTGCAATTGAAGTTTGCGCTCTTCTACCTGGTATTTGCTACTGAATCCGCTGAAAAGCGGGATTTGTACGGCCAGGCCGATCATCCAGCGATCTTTGTCCGGTGATGAAACCATACCGGCATCATATTTGTTTTCAATGTGTTGCAACTGGCCAATGAGAGCCACGTTGAACATGAAGTCCGCTTCGGCTTCATCGATTCGGGCTTCCAGTATTTTCAGCGCTTCTTCGCTTTTTTGCCATTCGGGATTGGATTGAAAAGCCTGTTGCAAAAAGCGGCTTGCTGGTAAAGTTGAAGGAACATAGGGAATGCTGTCATCCCGGGCCAGAATGGCGGCTGACTGACTATCGGCCATGGTAAAAGCCAGTGCGCGGGCGCTAAGTAAAACATTGTTTTCCAGTCGGGCCTGCAGTGCCCTCACATTGGCTTCGAACATTTTGAATTTTAAAAAGTCGGTTTTTTTGACACGGCCGGAACCGTTTTTGTACAGATTTTCGGTTAAATCTAAAGTAGCCTGTACTCTTTCCAGTGTTTCTTTCCCCAGGTCGGCTAACAGCTGAGCCAGTACGTTGGCATAATATCTGGTTTTAATATCGTAAATAAGTTGTAAATCGGATTGCCGACGTGACTGTTCTAACAGCCGGATTTGACCTTTGGCCTGACGCACCAGTGCCGGCCGTTTGCCTCCCAGATAAAGCGGGTAAATGAAATCCAGTGAGGATGTGATATTGGTGCGATCCATCAGTTTTGTTCTTTTTTCTGGCATGGTGACCGTCATGTTCAGCGGCCCTGCCAGAGGAATGCCGGGTAAATTCAGCCCACTGACCTGGTATTGGGCGGTTTCTTCCGGATAAACAAAGTAGGGTGATTGATCCAGGCGAACGGCCTGGACATTGACTGAAATCTGCGGCCAGTAGGAACTGAGCACCTGCCGGTACTGCATTTCGGCCACTTTTAAAGCCTGGTCAGAAATTTTAAGCTGGTGATTGTTTTGCAAAGCAATTTGTAAACACTGTTCCAAAGTCCTTTGGGTAAAGGCTTTTTCCAACCTGGAATCATCAGCCTGGCCTGATAAAATTAGAGGCACTAAAAGAAGTACGATCATCCTTAATCTGTCCATAAAAGGCTCCTCAAATGCTATGTCATATATTTAGATCGTCAATTAGTTAGGCAAACTTAAGTTTTTTAACAGATTTGAAAAAAATAAAGAAAAAGTTGCATTAAAAGTGACTCAAAAACTTTTTAAACCACAAATTGAATGGAAGATGGAATGAAAAGTTGATTTGTTATTAATTCCAAATCTGAAAAAGGTTAAATGTTTGGGATGTCTATAGGGGAAAATCGTCAATTTTCAGGAGATAATGCCTGTCCATAATTCACTTTTTATGGCAAGTAAGGCATAAAGTGCTTTTTTGATTTGTAATTACCAGTAGTT
>CAYNLJ010000421.1:0-2286 GCA_964398005.1 uncultured Caldithrix sp.
GAAAAACGCTGAAAATCCTTTTTCTGATAGAATGATCGATGAATTTCATACGGATTACCAAACATGGCCGATTGAGGCATGTCCATTTTGGGCGTCGAAATAATGAGATTCCGACCGTGCTGCTGACAGAGTTGTAGTAGTTTTTGCCCGTCGGCGCGTGTAAAATGTTCAATGACATCAATCAACAAAATCAAATCGTATTTTTCATGCAATCCGGGTAAAATATCCAGGGCGTTACCGAAATAAATATGGTCGTAAATTTTTTTCTGCAGGGGCGTAATGTATTTTTCGAAAATTTCAATGCCGTCAATCCGCCGTTGCCAATCATCCAATTGCTGACGTCCATCCAACAATTCCAGATATTCGCGGCACAAAAATCCGTACTTACCGAAACCAATGCCCACATCCAGGATGCTGTTTGGTTTAGTTAATACAATTAATTCCATTATTTGATTAATCTGGTAAAAATGACTCGAAGGCACCTGCCATCCTTCCGAGCTAAGTGTTCTTTTCTCTGCCTCTCTTAGAAATACAGGCTAAAATTCAAAAAGTTGGTAAAAAATAAAATTTTTAATTCCATCCAGGAAATGTTGCGTAATAAGAAGTTGTGCAGAAATATCAGGCTTTTAACAAAATAGAAAACATATCCATATGGATATCCGGTTAATATTCAATCGTGACTCCTAGCCCCATTTTTTGCAGTAAAGCGCTAAAACGGGGATCAGCATGCAAATCCCAAACGCTCTCCTCGGTCTTTATATTGAGCATGGAAGAATCGTGTTCCCGATACCCTTTTTCCAGATATTCGAAAGCTTTGTCGAAGTCATTGAGCGCCGTGTAAATACGGGCGAAATAAACCGGACTGACCGCCTCCTGTTGGGCGACCTGTTCCAATTCCTTCAAGAATGTCCGCGCTTTTTCTTTGTTGCCGGCCTTACCGTTTGCCCAGCCCTGTGCGGCAATCAATAAATGTGTTTGGCCGGTTTTATTCAAAGACGATTCGTAATGGTAAAACGCCTCATCATAATTTTTTTGTAAAACCGCAATTTGGCCTAACAAATAGTGACCGAAAGGATGATCAGGCACCAGTTCAAATACTTTGGCGATCTGTTCTTTGGCCTGATCCAGTTCATTGGCCCGGATTAAATGTACCGCCAGGTTGATATTCGAAATGGTAGCAATCGGATCCAACACCACGGCCTGGCGGGCCTCGGGCAAGGATTCTTTTAAATTGCCCAATGCCAAATGGTAAAGGGAATAAAATAGATATGACATGGCATTATTGGGATTCAACTCACGCCCTCTTTCCAATTCTCTCTTTGCCCCCTGCCAGTCCCAATCGTGATAGAGCAATGCCAACCCCAGAGTCAGATGGGCCCCGGCCTGCTCCTCATCAATAGCCAGCGCTTTGAAGGCAAATTCCTTGGCCGGCTTCATGCCCATGTTTGACGGAAGATAACCTAACATAGATTGCACGTTGTAAGCAGAAGCCAATCCTGAATAGGCATCACCATAATCAGGCCTTTGTTTCAGAGCCTGTTGAAAGTAGTAGACCGCTTTTTCCAGACCATCCCGGGTCATTTGATTCATGAAATAGCGGCCTTTTAGCAGTAGTTCGTAAGCTTTTAAATCTTGTACAGGTTTACGCGCCAATTTTTCTTTTTCTTCGCCAAATAGTTTTCCCTTGAGCTGTTGCGTGATCTTTTGGGAAATTTCATCTTGAACGGCAAAGATATCTTCCAGGTCGCGGTCGTATTTTTCCGACCACAGATGGTAACCGTCGGCCACATTGATCAGCTGCGCGGTAACGCGCACGCGGTTGCCGGCTTTGCGCACGCTGCCTTCCAAAATGGTGGAAACATTTAGTATTTTACCAATTTCACGGATATCAACGTTCTTCCCCTTAAATGCAAAAGCCGAGGTGCGGGCTACCACACGCAAATCGTGAATTTGCGATAAGGCATTGATGATCTCCTCGGCCATGCCGTCGCAAAAATACTCCTGTTCCGGATCGGCGCTGATATTGGTGAAGGGCAACACGGCAATGGAAGGTATTTTTACTTTTTGTTCCGAGACTTCTGTTTCGCCTGATTGAGCCATCTGTTTTTTTAAATTATTAAGAGCCTGCAGCACTTCTTCCATATTCTGGTAACGATCCCGGACATTTTTTGCCAGGACTTTTCGCATGATTTCATCCAGTACTGGCGGCACCTCTTCCCGTAAATCCGAAGGATCGATAAACGGTTCATTTAAAATCGAGTAGATGATGGCCTGCTCGTACTCACC
>CAYNLJ010000422.1:0-2279 GCA_964398005.1 uncultured Caldithrix sp.
TGTCTGCAATTGGATAGCAGTCAACCTGAAAAATACCTGTGGATTGGCACCGCCGGTGGCGGTCTCAATCGTTTTGATCTGGAAAAAGAGACTTTCAAACACTTTACCACTGAAGACGGTTTACCCAATAATGTGGTTTACGCTGCCTTGCCTGATGACCAGGGGCATTTGTGGTTGAGTACCAATAAGGGATTGTCGCGTTTTACACCGGCCAACGGCCAGTTCAGGAATTTTGATATCAGCGATGGATTGCAGAGTAATGAATTCAATACCGCTTCCTACTATAAAAGCAAAAGCGGGGAGATGTTTTTTGGCGGTATTAATGGCCTCAATTATTTTTTCCCGGATCAGATCCAACCAAATCCGCATGTTCCTGAAATCGTTTTAACCAAGATCAAAATCTTTAATAAGGAGATTACACCAAAATCTGACGTTTCCTGGTTAAAGCAATCCATTTCCTACAGCAAACAAATAGAACTTTCTTACAAGTTGAATGTCATTACCTTCGAATTTGCGGCGCTGGATTATTCGGCTACTACCCGGAACCAGTTCGCCTACAAATTGGAAGGCTTCAGGGATGAGTGGATTCCATCCGGCACGCAAAACCAGGCGACCTTTACCAATCTGCCGCCCGGTCGCTATGTCTTTAAAGTAAAAGGTTCCAATAATGATGGGGTCTGGAATGAGGCCGGAACTTCTTTAATCTTACTCATTCGCCCGCCTTTCTGGCGCACCTGGTGGGCCTATGGCCTGATCGTTGCCCTGATTTTACTGGGACTTTATGGATTACGTAAATACGAATTAAACAGGATGTTATTGAAGACCAATCTGGAATTGGCAGAAGTACGGAGTGCTAAATTAAAAGAGCTCAATCAGATTAAATCCCGTTTTTTTGCCAATATTTCGCATGAATTCCGGACACCGCTAACCTTAATTCTCGGCCAGATTCAAAAAGTCCAACAGGGCTTACAGATAAAAGAAGATAATCGGCGGCTGGAAATCGCCTTAAATAATTCGAAGAGATTGCTGAACCTGATCAACCAATTGCTGGATTTGTCACGTCTGGAATCGGGTACTCTGACGTTAAACTGCGAAAAAAACAATGTCGTCCTGTTCCTTAAAAATCTGCTTTTTTCTTTTGAAGATTTAGCCAGTCAAAAACAGATTCGTCTCTCTTTTCAATGTCCTTTTGAAGTGGTTTTAATGGAGTATGATCCGGATAAAATGGAAAAGGTGTTTGTTAATTTGATTTCCAATGCGCTTAAATTCACCGACAAAGCAGGTAAAATAGACATCAATTGTAAAGTGCATCTGGAATCACTAAATGGCGAACAATTACCAAAAGCCATGTTTGAAATCAATGTTCGCGATTCCGGCAGGGGGATGTCAACAGAAGAACTGGAACATATTTTTGATCGATTCTACCAGGTATCCGGTTCTGCTACTCAGGAATGGGAAGGTAGCGGGATTGGCCTGGCCCTGGTCAAAGAACTGGTCGACCTGCATCAGGGTAATATTTTAGTCAACAGTGAACCTGGCAAGGGAACCACGTTTACGCTTCAATTCGGTTTAGAAGAAATTCCGCAAACAAGCCCTTCGGTTACAATGGAAACCGAAGAAGTGTCCAACCCGATTCTGCCGGAGGCTTCAAAAGAAACTCCCTCAGCAGAAGTAACAAACGCTTCCGGTAAAGAAATTGTTTTAGTTGTGGAAGACAATCTGGATGTACGTACTTTTCTCAAAGAACAACTGATCGCCTCCTATCAGGTCTTGGAGGCAGAAAATGGTAAGATCGGTCTTTCCGTTGCCTTAAAGGTAATACCGGACCTGGTTATTTCAGATGTGATGATGCCCGAAATGGATGGCTTCGCGTTTTGTGAAGCATTGAAAAACAATCAGAAAACCAGTCACATTCCGCTTATCCTGTTAACGGCCAGAGCAGAACTTGACAGCAAAATTGAGGGCTTAAAAACCGGCGCAGATGATTATCTGCTGAAACCATTTAACGGGCAGGAATTATTGACCCGTGTTCAAAACCTGATCGAAGGTAGAAGAAAACTGCGGGAACGTTTTAAAGAAAAAACCGTGGTTTTGCCAGCCGAAGTGACCTCAAGTTCCATTGACCAATCCTTTTTGGAGAATGTTTTTCAAACCATCGAAACGCATTTGTCGGATGAGACATTTGCGGTGGCAAGCCTCGCCGAAGCTGTGGCCATGAGTGTTTCGCAGTTAAACCGAAAATTAAAGGCCCTGGTCGATCAACCTGCGGGTAAGCTGAT
>CAYNLJ010000423.1:0-2278 GCA_964398005.1 uncultured Caldithrix sp.
GGATAAAGAGGCGACAAAAATGTAGATATATCAGCATAAGGCAACTTTTCTTTTAAAAAATTTGAATTGTTTAATTGCAATTCAAAGTCAGAGCCCCTTGTTGATTAGGAAGGAATTACGGCCACTCCTTTGGCAGCATAAAAAATTATTGAGAGCAGATTTCAGTCAACCCAAACTGAATAAATCAAGCAACGTCTCTCGGACATTAATAAAGTGGGCTATTACGGAATATTATGATTAGAGGATCGTTTCAGATAAAGATACTGAAAATCAATTAAATTCCTTTCTGATTTATTTTAAAAGATAAGGACAAAGTTAAAAAATATGCTCTAAAGAGGAAAAAAATAGACTGCATTGGTGATGGAAGTCGGAGGAGATTTTTGTTGTTTACTATTATTGCGTTCTAAGCGCGGTACACCACGACAGTTGCTTAAATTCATACAAGTAAGAAGGTCTCACCAAAAATAAACTAACTGCTGGGAAGTTCTGCCAGTTAAATTGCGTTGGAAGTTGTATTCAGGTTTTATTTTTAATCAGGTTTTTGACAATATGGCCGGTTTACAGCCTTCTAGAAGAAATAAGTGGTGGATTTTGACAACCTTTTTGGTATTGTTGTCATTTGGGCTAATCTGGTCACAGGGCTATCAATTAAAAACAAAACACCTGACCATCGAAGACGGACTTTCGCAAAGCGCCATTCATTCCCTGTTACAGGATAAAAAAGGTTTTATCTGGGTTGGCACCAAAGATGGATTGAACCGCTACGATGGCTACCGTTTTACCATCTTTCAGCACAATGCTTCCGATTCCGGCTCTCTTTCCAGCAACTACATTACCGCGCTTTTTGAAGACAAGAAGCAAAATTTATGGGTGGGCACCAAAGAGGGCGGTCTGAATCTGATGCATCGCCGGCAGGAAATCTTTGAACATTTTGAAGAAACGACCGTCCTGGGCGGCATCAATCAAATTGTGGAAGACAGCAGCGGCGGACTTTGGGTAGGCGCGGTCAATGGTTTGTTTTACGGTTCAAAGGATGACTCTGAAAACTGGACGTTTGAACAGGTGCATTTTGAACCAGAAATAAAAAATCTGGAAGTCCAGTCACTTTTAACAGACCGTCAGGGCAATCTCTGGATGGGTACAGCAAGCGGTGTTTACCGCTTCCGGCCTGATGTCAGTCCGATTCACATTGATTTTAGTGCAAACGCCAACAGTCATCCGGCATTAATGGACGATTGGGTGACTTCGCTTTTTCAAAGTCGCAACGGGACGATCTGGTTGGGCACGGTTTCCGGTCTCAACCGATATAATTCCGAAGAAAAAAGCTTTGCTCATTTTCCGCATCATTACCAGACCTACCGCCGGGGCTGGGGAATTGTGGTGCAGATCGAGGAAGATGCGCAGGGGGCATTGTGGCTGGCCACGCCAGACGAATTGATGATTTTTGATCCTAAAAAAGAGACCTACCAGTCTTACAAACATGATCCCTTAGACCCTACCAGTTTAAGTAGCAGTCCTATCTCCAGCCTGCTGCGTGACCGTTCCAATGTCATGTGGATTGGAACTAACGGCCATGGATTGAATCTTTACGATGCCAAGGCCGATCGCTTCCATTTGTATCGAAGGCCAAAAGATGTTAAATCAAGAATCTCTCACTTTAGCACTCGGGCTATCCTGGTGGATGAAGCCGGAGACGTCTGGATCAGTGCGGCGGTATTGTACCGCTGGAATCGCAAGACCGGCACTTTAACCAGTTTTGAAACCGATTCCAAACATCCGGAAGATTTCGGCAATACCGGGATCTGGTCTTTAATGCAGGATCGGCAGGGCTTCCTTTGGGCTGCCGGCGCCGAGGGTCTTTTTAAATACAATATCGGTGAAAACCGGGTCACGCATTTTAAAGTGCATCCGGATAGTACAAAAGGATTGAAGGAAAAGGTATTACACTTTGTTTTGCAGGATGACCAAAACCAGATCTGGTTTGCTTCAAAAAATTATCTGAGTGTTTTGCATCCCTCAACCGGTACTTTCCGCCATTTTAAATACCGGAAATTTCCCTCTTCGCGTGATGCGGCTTTAACCGCTATTTGTCAGGATTTGAACAAAAATCTGTGGCTGGCTACGGACAACGGCCTGGTTCTTTTTAATGTAAAAGAAGAAACCTTTCGCTATTTTCGCAATCAGCCGCACAATGAACAAAGCCTCGCCAATAACGTAACGCTCTGTCTGCAATTGGATAGCAGTCAACCTGAAAAATACCTGTGGATTGGCACCGCCG
>CAYNLJ010000424.1:0-2274 GCA_964398005.1 uncultured Caldithrix sp.
ATTAATAAACAGTTTTGTATATTTTTGACATTTAATGTTTAATATTAAAATATAGAGGGAAAAGGTGAAAATCGACATCAGAGATTTAAAGGATCGGGTACCGGATATTATCTTCAAACAGGGCCTGGAATACTTTAAAGAAGGACGTGTGAAGATCAAGCAATGGGATAACATTTCTGTTTTGGCAACGGTCCAGGGCACTTATCCTTACATTGTCCGCTTGACGGTAAACGATCAGTCATTCGAATCTACCTGCACCTGTCCTTACAACTACACCTGTAAACATGTGGTGGCTGTAGCATTAAAAATTATTGACGAACAACGTGCTGTTGAAAGTGAGCAACAGGAAGAACAGGATAACTGGCGGGAATATTTCGAAAAATTAATTACCATTCAGAAAGTTGAAAATGAATTTTCCCAGGAAGTCCGCTGGAAATTGATTTACATCATTCATCTGGCAGAAAATTACTGGAACATTCGTCCCGTAAAAGTTTACATGAAAAAAGACGGTTCTTACGGACGCATGCAGGAGCCATCATTCGGTGAACTCTCGGGCCAAAATGTCTTTCGGACTTCGGGTGATTTAATTGCCATTTCCTATCTGGAACGCATCCAGGCACAGCAACCTTCCGTTTATTACCGAGGACGTCTGGAAACCAGCTACCTGGATTTTGGTTTAGATGCAGGACAACTTTTTCAATTGTTGAACAAGAGTGAAATCCATTTAAAAAATGAAGACGGATCGGTAGGGCCTCGCATTCGCTTTGGACGCCGCCCCTGGAAATTGGTTTTTAAACTCACACTTGATGAAGAAAACGATATTTACATTTTTAGACCCTACTTCGTGAGGGATGAGGTTGCCATCCCTATCAACAAGGATATTAAGATTTTAACCGTCAACCCTATCTGGTTTTTTTACAACAACAAACTGAATATCAGTGAATTTCCCTTAAGCTATGCCTACATCAAATCTTTCGTTGATGAAGATTTGGAAATTCGTGTTCAGAAAAATGAATACCAGAGTTTCATCTCTGATTACCTGGCCAAATTACCAATTTTCCCTTATGTTGAATTTCCTCCTGGCATTGAAGTCACGGAAATTAATGAAGTTACCGGGAAAAGACTTTATCTTGAAGAAATGGAAGATCAATTGGTGGTTTCCTTCTCTGTGCTCTACAATGACATTGAAATTGCCTTTAGCTATCCCAATGATGAATATCTGCATTATGATACTGCCTCACGTAGAGTAATTCGTGTTCGGAGAGATCGTAATACGGAAGAAGAATTACGTCAGAAAATTTTAGAGACCAATATTCTTGAGGACACTCCGGGGCTTTTTTATGCTTCTTTTGAAGAATCATTAGATTGGCTGTTCGATGGCCTGCCAGCTCTCCATGAACAGGGCTTTGAAATTTTAGGGGAAGAAAAATTAGTTCGTTTTCGAGTCAACCGGGCCCAGGCCAATTTTGGTCTTTCCGTTTCTTCGGAAACAGACTGGTTTGATATTGAATTGGCTTTAACCTTTGATGGCATTGAAGTTACTCTGGAAGAACTGAAAAAAGCATTGAGAGCAAATAAAAAGTTTGTAAAATTGCGTGATGGCAGTATCGCCCGACTTCCGCAAAAACTGATTGAAAAGTTAACCTACATGCTCAACTTTGGCAAAAGCGAAGGCGATTCCTTACGTTTTGCCAATTACCATGTCACCTTTATTGACCAATTGCTGGCTGATGCCGATCAGAAAAAATTAGACGGGCTAAGCCAGGAAAAGCTGCAAAAACTTGATCAGTTCGAGAAAATTAAAGATTATCAACTGCCAGAAGGCTTTAAAGGTACTCTGCGGGATTACCAGAAGGCCGGTTACGATTGGATGAACTTTTTGCGTGAATATGGTTTTGGCGGCATCCTGGCCGATGATATGGGCCTTGGCAAAACGATTCAGGCGCTGGCTATTTTGTTAAACGAAATTAAGAAGAACCCTAAAAAGCCAAACCTGATTGTTGCACCAACATCGCTCATCTTCAACTGGCTGCAGGAAATCGAACGTTTTACACCGGGAATTAAGTATCTGGTGCACTATGGTACAAGAAGAACCCGGGACATCCGCAGATTAAAAAAGTACCCGTTAATTTTAACTACTTATGGTCATGTTCGCCGTGATATTGTTCTATTGAAAGAGATTGAATTCAATTACGCAATTTTAGATGAATCGCAAAATATTAAGAATCCGCTATCCGAAACATCCAAAGCGGTGCGCCTGCTAAATGCCCGCAA
>CAYNLJ010000425.1:0-2273 GCA_964398005.1 uncultured Caldithrix sp.
GCATTGTATTCTTCAACAAAATCGCCAAGGGTGAGTGAATCTTTGTCGTGTTTGAGAAAGACATGTTGAAGTAAGGTGGGGTCAATTTTTTCAGGGTTGACGCTACCAAAAATCCCATTCCGTTCAAAGGCTTTTAAAAGTACCGGGTACAGGTTTTTATTTAATGATAGATGAAATTGTTCAAATAGCGAATTGATGTAATCCCGCAAAAATTGATTCCTGGCAGCCTGTTGGGCGATTTGTTCCAATCTTGCTTTTTCTTCGTCTTTTGAAGCTATGTTTAATTTCTCCCGGTACATTAAACGGATAATGTGGTAGCCGAAATCTGTTTTAACTGGTTGGGAGATCTGCCCTTTTTGCCAAAGAGAGTAAGCAGCTTCTTCAAATTCGGGAGCGGCTACGCCGGGCGTCAAATAATTTGAAAGTACTCCCTGCTTTTTAGCTGTGTAGAGATCATTGGAATATTTAAGAACCAGTTCATCCCAATCAGCGCCCTTAATCAAGGCATCAAAAATGGAATCGGCCAATGATTTGGAGGTGACTAAAATCTGCTGCAGGGTCAATCGGTAAGGCAGGCGTTGGTAAAGGATTTGCAGTTGTTTATCAGGAACGTCAAAATGGTCCGGAATAATGTTGGTAAATAAGGGACCATTGGGTTTGGTCATTTCTTCGATTTTTTTCTTTTTAAAACTCTTTTTGAATTCCGGCAGCTGATCCAACCCTGTTGCTTTCGCTTCTGCCAGTAAATAAAGTTCATCTAAAAAGTAGTGTCTGATGTAATCCTTCAGCAAATCTTCCGTAATGGCTTCGGCTTTTTTAAACTCTTTGCTGAATTCAAAGGCGTGGTCAACTCGTGAGGCCCACACATCAAATGAGTCAACCTGAGCAATCCATTCGTGTCGCACCTTGCTTTGCTCTTGTTTTTTGCAGGCCACAAAGACCATTAATCCCATTAAAAGTATAATCAGTCCATTCTTGATTAAATTCATCTTCCCCTCGCTTATTCCATTTTACACCAATCAATAACCTCTTTCACCCTGCCAACAGCCAGACCGACGACGGTATCGGCTGCACCGTAATAAACTTTGATCTCGGCCTCGGGTAGCGCAAAACCTTGCGCGTCATAGGTTTCGCAAATCAATCCACTGGGAAAAACCACGTTGGGTACCTGGCCGGTTAATTCGTAGAGTTCTCTTGGTTCCAGAATATTTTGTCGGGTTCTGGCCAGCACCTTCCGTGGGTCTTTTAAATCGAGCAAAACCGCACCGGCCTGATAAATACTGGCTGAACCAAAGTGATGTGCTACGCCATGGTAAATATGAAGCCAGCCTTCCCTGGTTTTAATTGGTGGTGGCCCGGAGCCAATAGTCTCGTCCCAGTAATGAAATCGCCCGCTCATCACCGGTCCCTCTTCTTTCCAGTGTAACAGATCATCTGACGAAGACAACCAGATTTCGGTTCCCGTCATAATACCACCACTCAATGCCTGGCGATTGGGCCGTTCGAGACGCAGGTATTTGCCGCCTACCTTTTCAGGAAACAATACTCCATTGCGTACGTCCCCCGTTCCTACCATGTCCATGAATTCAAACGTTTCAAAATTCCTGGTTCTGGCCAGGCCCAATTTGCAGCCATCATCCATATCCATGGCAAACATGATGTAGCAGACACCGTCCAGCATGGTCAGCCGGGGATCGTACACATGATAAATCTTTTCTTTTATTTTTTCAATTCCTTCAAACTTCACCGGATTTTTTTCAACGGTAAAACGGACGCCATCCTGACTGGTTGCTTTTAGTGTGAAGGTCTCTCTTCCTCTGTTCTGGACACGTAAAAGGAGAATGTATTGATCATTAAATTTAATAGCACCGGGATTAAAGACCGAAGAAACATCAACCAGATGTGGGGGTAAATCCGGAATATCATTGCGCGTCAGTATTGGATTTGCTGCGTGTCGTTTAAGCATCTTTCCCTTCCAGGTTTATTTCTTTGTTCATTACGCAATTGCGCTTAATATAAGGTTTATTTTGATAAAATACTAACTATTTTTACCCGTAAAATTGAACGGAATATACCACTTTTGCAAATATAGGTACAAGAAAAGATTTGTCGACATGGGATGACGGGTTGCAGGGTTAAAAGTTAAGGGTGTAAGAGTATAAGGGTTTAAGAGTAGGGGCGAGGGGAAACCGTAACGCAAGCTTTAGCTTGCGCTTTACAGGTGGGCAACACCACATCAATCGGTAGGCGCAGGCTTTACGCCTGCGCATGGC
>CAYNLJ010000426.1:0-2271 GCA_964398005.1 uncultured Caldithrix sp.
TATGACAATAAATTATTTCTCAGTATTTTTTTGATTTCAATAGCCTTTGTTACCGTTTTTATTGTCTTAACCATGTTCGATACTTTCAGACGTGGTGATCTGTATCCGGAGTCGGCCAAGCCAATTAAAGAACAATCCATTATGTATGAAAAGGCAAAGCCGCTTCCGGAAGGTGTAGAAGCGCCGGAAAGCCATAAATAAAACCCATTTGATTTTCCACCCGTGAAAATTGAAAGCGGTTGTTAAAAGTTTGTATTGGAATTTTTTCTGCTAAAAAGGTTTTGCATTTATTCGTTTTTCAAAATTAATTGAATTAATCCGGATAGATCATTAAAATAGACTTTTTAATCGCCATACCAGTTGGTGGGTGATTTTGAATAGACTCTTTAATCTGGATTAGCATCGGGAATTGGGACAATGAAAAAATTCAAAACCTTTGCCCTTGTAACCACTATTAGTACCTACCTTTTAATTTTCATTGGTGGATTGGTACGGGTTTCAGGTGCCGGTCTGGGTTGTCCTGACTGGCCAAAATGCTTTGGCCGCTGGATTCCTCCAACCGATATCAGTCAGCTTCCTCCGGACATGGATCCAAATCTTTTTAACTTTACCCTGGCCTGGATCGAGTACTTCAATCGTCTGGCTGGGGTTACTGTGGGCTTGTTGATTGCAATAATGGCAATTTGGGCCCTTTTAAAATTCCGCCATGAAAAGAAAATTGTTATCCCATCTGTTTTAAGCGCGCTGCTGGTGGCCTTCCAGGGCTGGCAGGGAAGTCAGGTAGTTAGTTCCGGTCTGAAGCCATTTATCATAACAATTCATATGGGTATAGCCTTCATTGTGGTGTCGTTGGTACTTTATGTTTACCTGCAAAGTTATTTACAACTTAATCGTCAAACTGTAACTCTGGTAAAAGCCAAATTTAAATATGGTGTTCTGGCTCTGTATTTGCTTTCCATCTTTCAAATCATCATTGGCACCCAAATTCGATCGCAAATTGAGGCCATTCAAAAAACGTCACCTCTTTTACCAACCGGAGATGTTCTGAGTTTGGTGGGCAGTACGACACCTGTACATATTGTCTTGGGGTTATTGCTTATCATTCTGGTCATCTATTTCCAGACCCATTTGAAAGGCCGCTTATTACGACAGAATAATGAAAAAGTGGATGAACTGGTCATCGCAGTCGTGGCGCTTTTCAGCTTGCAGTTTATCGTTGGACTGGTACTTATCTGGTTAGATTTGCCGGCGCTGGGTCGGGTATTTCATTTATGGATTTCGAGTCTGTTGATTGGTGTCCTGTTATCACTTTATGTTTTTCTAAAAACCGGGGATGAGAACGCATGAAAAAATTAAGATTAGTGATTATATTAGCGGCTGCTGTATTTATTATTCTGGTCATAGCCATGAATGTAATCCACAAGGCTCAACAGAGTCAGGCCGACTTACCAAAACTATATCCTGTGCCGGAGTTCAGTTTTATGGAAAGAAATGGTGATCCCTTTGGTTTGGAACAAATGAAGGGTAAAATTAATGTTGTTGATTTTATTTTTACCCGTTGCGGCGGCCCCTGCCCGATGATGGCCAAAAGCATGGGCGAATTGTACACTGCCTTTGCCAGAGAAAATAGAGTCCAACTCGTTTCGATCACCTGTGATCCTGATTATGATTCCTTGCAGGTTCTGCAAAAATATGCTAATGAATTGGGTGTCCATGATAAACGATGGGTTTTTGTCCGCGGTGAAAAAGCGGAAATGCAAAAACTCTATGAACAGGGATTTAAATTAGCCGGTGAATTACCCTATGATCACAGTACCAAACTCATTCTGGTAGATGATCAGGGCTGGATTCGGGGATATTATGATTATGATGACCCCATTGCTATGGATTTATTAAAAAAACACATCGCCGCTTTGGTAAAGCAGTTGCCATGAAAATCAGTGATTTATCGACATTAAATGCCATTCTTAATTTAACAAGTTTCTTTTTGTTGCTGAAAGGTTACTCGGAGATTCGCAAAGGCCATCGCCAGCAACATAAAAAGTGGATGCTGGGAGCACTTTTCAGTTCGCTGATATTCTTAATTTCCTACTCAATTTATCATCATTATGTCGGGTCGGTGCCTTATCCATATCATGACTGGACCCGTCCGGTTTATTTTTTACTTCTCATTCCTCATGTTATTTTAGCTGCTCTAATGGTGCCCTTTATTCTGTACATGGTGTATCGGGCATTACAGGGAAAGTATGAACTGCACAAACGGGTGGCACG
>CAYNLJ010000427.1:0-2266 GCA_964398005.1 uncultured Caldithrix sp.
TAATAATTGAGTTTCTTAGTTGACTTAGAGTTTTTCTTTAAGAAATGAAATTATCAGGTTGAGATAATTTTAAGTTTTTTGAAAAGTTTAGCCTTCATTCAAAACTCAACATTTGTTAAATGTCTTAGCTATTTTAAAGCTATTTTCTAAGAATATCAGGTTTTAATACCAATTATTTAAATTTTCCAGGAAACCATGGTCTTCATTCAAAATTCAAAACTCAACATTCAACATTTTTTAACACTGTTCTCAATGTGCCCTTTTTCTTATCTATTGATTGCAGGCCCATTTGTTGCCAGGTTTAATTAAAATCTGCCTCATTAAGCAGGGTGTAGGTAAAACTATTGCCAAAAGCTTCTTTGCCCTGGCGGCAGAGTTTTAAAAAGAAGGCGAATTGATTTGGATCGCAGATGACCTGACATCCGGCTGACCATTTATCTACCTGAATCGATTCATGATTGGCCGAAGCGCGATGGATGTTAATGCCGAAAAACCCAGTTTCCTCTTTGCCAGAATCCAGATCCAGAACGTTATCGCGGTTCGCATCCCGAACAACCGTTAAGGGCGTATTCTGAACCAGCGCCGGGTATTTGCCACGATGCCGACCAAGGCGGTATGCCTTAGGGTACTGCCCCTCTTTTAAAATTGCCGTCCCCAGGGCCGACATTTTCTCCGGATTGTTCAACCAGTATGCACCCGGATCTGTAGTGCATTTAAAAGGATTGAAAATCCATTCGCCATTCATCCGATAAAAGACAGTAATAAAATCATCAAAACGATTCGCTTTCAGTTCCCGGGTGCGGATGCCGACAATATTTAAATCAAACCCGCTTTCATTATTGTACAATTTGTAACCTTTTTTTTCCATGACATTCAAAATATCTTCCAAATTGGGTGAAAAGCCGCTCATGTTATTCTCCTTCTTTTAATTAAAAGAATTTCTGTTTTAATGTTTTTTTGATTACCAAATATCATCATCCGAAGCACAGGTGTGCCCATAGATTGTTCGCTATTATCATCGGCTCTGGGTTCATTCAATGGAAAAATCCGCCAGTTCTGTACACATGTGCATCAGGTAAAACTGGTACAGCGCTTCATTGCTTAATTCCGGTACGTTACGGGCAATTACTGAAGTTCCCAGAAAATCATTTCTGTCAAGAATCAACGTGGTATTCATCTCATCAATTGCCTCATCCTCCTCATCCGGAAAGTAGCGGAATTGTGATATAAAAAGAGTGGAATCTTCTGCATCCCAATCATGTTCATCCGGTATTTGCGAATCCTCACGCCATGCCGTAATCCCGTCCAGCATGTTTTCGAAGCCTTTCAGAGATTCCATCCCGGCTTCATATGAGTCATTCATCACGATTTGAATGTTCATGTCTACCTGGCCTCCATCCCGGTAACTGGTTTGCAACAGTCGGGTTGAGGGATCGTATTGCACCGGAAAGCCTGCAGGTACTGCGATTGTGGCACCGGTTTCATAATCTTCGTAAACATCTATCTCAGCTGTTGACAGGCTTTTGCCGGTTTCCTGCACTGCCTGTTTGTCCAGATCAGCAAAAATATCCCATAATTCTGAATCTACGGTGGTCAATACATCTTTCAGCTTCATGGTCCACACTTTTTTTAAAGTCGCAACAGCAACTTCGTCCTTGACATGGTGCCCAAGCAGTGATGCCTGCACGGAGGCATTGGTAGGATGTTTATCCTTTGACTTTGGCAGTGAAGGCAAATAGGTTTGGGCCGGAATCGCCCAGTTGATGCGGGCAAGCCCTTGCCGTAGGCCACCATCACCAATACCAACTACTTTTCCATGCTTATCGATGATGGGTGCGCCGGAGTGCCCCGGTTGAATGGTGGAACTGAGGCGCAGAATCTTGGCATTAATGCTGGGATACCCCTGATTGCCGACAATTTTTTTATATTGTTTAATTGATTTAAAGATGTATTTCAGTGTAGGTGTCCCTTCCAGGCTGCGCGTAAAACGAATATGATCTCCGGACATTTTTGCCACATTGCGAGGATACCCCCAAATGTAAAACTCTTCTTTGCTGTCAGGGGAAACTTCGCTGATTTGCAAAGGTGGTACCTTAAGGGTTTCATCCAGCTTTAATAAAGCCAGATCTGCTTCCCGATTTACTTTAAACACAGTGGCTGCGGTTCCGGCTTTTTTAAATTCCGAATACACCTCAATTTGCTTTGCCCCGGCCACCACGTGCAAAGCGGTTACTACATAATTCGCTTTCCACCAGACAAATCCGCT
>CAYNLJ010000428.1:0-2236 GCA_964398005.1 uncultured Caldithrix sp.
GCCTGCGGGCCGTAATTGGCCTCCGGCGCCTGACGAAAACCGACCTGGTTTTCTGCGTTGCCCCAGGAAAGTTCTAAAATTACTTGCGGATTTTGAGCTTTAACACTAACCGAGAGCATGACCATGCCTAAGAAAGCGTTCAGGAAAATTTTTAACATAAATAAACCTTTTGTTTGATGATTCAGAAAAGCTTTTACCATGTACTTATTCTTTTTGTTAAATCTAAAGAAGTTTAAAGATAAAGCCTAATTTTTAATATTCACCCTGCCTGTGTCACAAATATCTACTTATCTAAAAAAGTTTCTCTATGCATTCCTTCAGAAATATGGTTCTCAAAGAAATTAAGATGGATCATCTCAAAAACTGGCAATTCAGATAAACAGATAGGGTCTCCAGGTGGCGTGGGGTCTGCGGGCCATCAGCCGCAGATAAAAGAGATGACCTGGTTTTTTAGGGTGTTTCAACAACTTCATACCGGCCATTTCCGGTGTCCGGTTGCCTTTTCTGGTATTGCAGGCCATGCAGGCAGCCACCAGATTGTCCCAGGAGTCTTTGCCGCCGAAGCTTTTGGGAATTACATGATCGATGGTCATGGGACGGTTGTTTTTGCCACAATACTGGCAGGTGTGATTATCGCGTTTTAAAATATTTTTACGATTCAAAGGGATTTCCCGATACGGCTTGCGGATGTAGCTGTGCAGGCGAATCACACTGGGACAGGGCAAACTCATGGAAACAGAGTGAATGGCGCCTTCGTAGCGTTCCACCAGTTCCACCTTTTCGGTGTACATCAGAATAATCGCCCGTTTAACGGTCGAGATGGCCAATGGTTCATAATTCTGATTTAAGACCAGCACTTTACGATTTAGCATGTCAATTGCCTTGTTTAGGTTCAAAACAAACTACGAACTTCTACAAAGTCCCGCAATAGTTCAGGTGAAAAATCGGGCGCATCTTCATCCAGGGAGTTAATGCGCACCATGCCGCGGGCATGGATAAAGCGTTTGTTTCCAAGGGCAATGGCCACATGCGTAATCTTGCCGCCGTTTTCAGAGAAAAAGTAGAAATCACCTTCACTGGCCTCAGCCGGATCTTTGGAAACCGGTTTGCTGTCTTCGAATTGCATCCAGGCATCACGTCGCACATTTTTACCTAACAGTTTGCAGGAAAGCTGCACCAGTCCTGAACAATCCAGACCATAAGGTGTTTTTCCTCCCCAGATGTACGGCACACTTAAAAACTTTCTGGCCGTTTTGACCAATTCAATTCTGCCAAAAGGTGCTTCAGATTTGAAGGCGGCTCTTTGAATAAAGCCCTGCTGGTCATCAGGTAGCAAAACTTGGCACCACTTTTCTTCTTCGGAGAGGATGGGCAAGCGCACACCGGCACACACCCATCGGACCACCTCAGAACTCGTATCGGCAGATGCGAAAATCGCCTGGAACAGAGTGCTTACCATTCTGAATTCGACTTCCGGTTCAGGGCAAACCGCCACCTGATGTTCACTTATCCACCCTTCGTAACGGTCTTCCGTTTTAACTCTTAAAAAGGAATTGATCTTTTCAAGGACTTCTAACCTTTCCCAAAGTACGGCCTGGGTGTCCACTTCGCAATGGAAGGTAGGCTTGCGGTAAATGTTAGCCAGTGTAACGTTAACGAAATAATGCATTTGTTCTCTCGACCAAAGTTTTTTATTAAATGTAATAGACTAAACCAAACAGAGCAAGTCATCGTTGATAATTTCGAACCCCGGAGTAAATTTTTGCAGGTGTTAAATTTAAATAATACCAAAGAACACGAAGAAATTTTGAATGTTGAATGATGAATTTTGAATTGTTTTGAATGCTGGATTAATTTTTCTCAGTACGTAAACCCAATTAAACCAAAGACTGAGAACGGTTGAAAGGAAAGCCGGAGGCTTGAGATGATTATAGCAACAAGATGCCACAAAAAATTTTGAAAATCCGGAGGATTGAAATTTCTACGGGCATTAAGCTAAAATTTCACCTCTCTGAGGTTAATAAATTTTCGTGGATGCGTTTTTTCTATAATCATCCCATCCCTCCGGGATTTTGTCAAATTTTGAATTTTGAGTTTTGAATTTTGAATTGTTTTGAATGATGGATTAATTATTCTCAGTACGTAAACCCAATTAAACCAAAGAATGTGAAATGTTGAAAAAAAGCCGGAGGCTTGAGATGATTATAGCAACAAGATGCCACAAAAAATTTTGAAA
>CAYNLJ010000429.1:0-2230 GCA_964398005.1 uncultured Caldithrix sp.
GGAAATTGTCCATGGCCGCATGACTCTTGCCCAGTGCCTTCAAAATGTCGACGTATTCCTCGGTACCAAAAATTGCATCCACTTCCGGAATTTCCTGTTCAATTTCTTTACGGTAGCGCTGGGTTAAACAACCAGCCACAAATACCTTTTTGTGCGGATCGGCCTTTTTCAGTTCCAGAGCTTCCAAAATAGCCTGAATGGATTCTTCCTTGGCATCATTGATGAAGCCGCAGGTATTGATGATTAAAACATCCGATTCTTCCGGCGTTTCGCCGATCTGGAATTCATTTATTTTTAATAGTCCAAGCAAATGTTCGGAATCGACCACATTTTTAGGACAACCTAAAGTCGTAACATGTATTTTTTTCATTCTTTGGCAAACAACCCTTCTAAAAATTCTTGCGGATTAAACAATTCAAAATCGTCCATTTGTTCACCCAGGCCAATGTACTTGACCGGAATTCCCAATTGACGTTTAATGGAAAGCACTACCCCGCCTTTGGCGGTACCATCTAATTTTGTTAAAAAGATGGCATTGACCTTTACAGCCTTAACAAACTCTCTGGCCTGATTAATGGCATTCTGGCCGTTTCCGGCATCAACCACCAGAATGACTTCATGTGGCGCGCCAGGCACCTGTTTGTCAATCACACGGTAAATTTTGTTCAACTCACTCATCAAATTGACTTTGGTGTGCAGACGTCCCGCCGTGTCGATAATGACGTAGTCCACATCACGTGCTTTGGCCGCAGACAGGGCATCGAATACAACCGCAGCCGGATCGGCTCCCGGTTGATGTTTAATGATGTCACAGTTCAACCGCTGAGCCCAAATTTCTAATTGTTCAATGGCAGCGGCTCTGAAGGTATCGGCTGCTGCTAATAACACTTTTTTACCTTGTTTCTGGAAATGATTGGCCAGCTTGGCAATGGAAGTGGTTTTACCGGTGCCATTAACGCCCACCACCAAAATGACGAATGGTTTTTGTTCCACTACCGTTTCCGGTGGGGCCAGCAACTGTTTACTCAGTTCCTCTTTTAAAACCTGCTGAATTTCCTGCGGGGTTTCCAATTTTCGTTTTTTGATTTGATCTCGCAAATGATCAATAATCTCCAGAGTGGTGTCAACCCCGACATCGCCGGTAATTAAAATCTCTTCAATCTCTTCTAGCAGCTCTTCATCAATTTTATTATGAGAACTAAAAACATTACCAAGTTTAGAGAAAACATTTTCTCTGGTCTTCTTTAATCCTTTTTTGATTTTTGCTAACACGGGTTGATTACTCCTTTCTCCAACTCGAAACATCCTTTAACCAATTTAAACGAAAAAAGATTCCCTTTCTAACCCTTCCCTTTAAAATTCGGGTAATCAAACTGAAAACGGGCTTTAAAGTACCAGCGGGTAAAATAAAAACCAACCACCATTAAAACGAAATAGAAGGGGATTTTCAAACACACGGCAAGGGCAAAAAACAAGATGCTAAACTTTGTTGTACGAATGGTGGCAGAGACTTGCGATTGTACCAGGGTCCATAAAAAGAACGGTAAGGAAGGGACCAGAATAATTAAGGCCAAACGATCACTTAGAATCACTGCAGAAACCAGTGCTACCAGGTAAAAGCCAAATGCAACGTAAATCAATGCTTTTAAACCAAATTTTACGGCCAGTGTTTGTTTATTGGCCAGGCGGTCGCCTTCAATATCCGGTAAAGTGGTGTAAAAATAAAGCGCCGTATTGAAAAACAGATATGGCAGGGCATCTACCAAAAGTTGCCAGGCAAAGGTCTGGTAAGCGGCCAGCCAGCCCAGGCAGAACGCTAAAAAGCCCATGGCCATGTTGGCCCACAAACTCCACCAGGGCTTATCTTTAAATTTAAAAGGTTTAAAATTGTAAAAGTAGCCGGTGATGACCATAAACAGGAGAACGGTAATTAGAAATAAAGTTCCGGCCCGTAAGGCCAGCACTATTGAAACCAAAAGCAGGATTACCACTTCCGCAATGGCCGCCGGTTTTGAAATGTGGCCTTCTGAGATCAGGAACAATTTTTTGTTTTTAAGATCGGTTTCAACGTCAGCCAGTTGATTAAGCAGGAAACTTCCCCCCATGGCCAGCGCAAAAGATACAAAAAGTAAAGTCAGGAGATTAAAATCGATGGTTGCCCAGTCAGCTGGCCTTAAGTACCAGCGATCTTTAAAAAGAATTAAATACCCGGCCAGTAAAGTAGACCAGC
>CAYNLJ010000430.1:0-2223 GCA_964398005.1 uncultured Caldithrix sp.
TCAACGAATTCCATGGCAATGTAGTAAAGGCCATTTTCTTCACCAAAATCATAGATGGCCACGATGTGTGGATCATTTAGTTCGGCTACGATTTGTGCTTCACGCTCGAAGCGTTTTAGGAGAGAAGAATCTGCGCTTTTAAAAATTTTTAAAAATGTTTTTCTGTTCAGCTTTTTGTGTTTGGCCAGACAGATGGTGGTAGGACCATGTTCAGCAATAATCCTCAGAATTTCGTAGTTGGCAATCGATTTAAGCATTACAGACCAAGCTCCTTTGCTTTTAGTTGTAATGCCCGCAGTGAAATATTAAGGCTTTTCGCAGCTCGGGTTTTGTTGCCATTAAATTGTTCCAGCCGACGCTTGATGATGTAATTTTTAATTTCTTCCAAAGAGGCTTCTGTCTCTAATTTTTCCGGTAGCAGATTGTTGGAAGCCTGTTCTTCCAGGTCATCAAATTGAATGTCTTCCGGTTCAATGGTGTTATTGGCCGCCAGAATACAGGCACGCTTGATGATATTTTCCAATTGACGCACATTTCCCGGCCAATTGTAATCCATCAATTTCTTTAAAGCGGCACTACTGATCTGCATGTCCGGGTTGTCTTTTTGCAGGAAGTGTTTGACCAGTAAAGGAATATCTGATTTTCGGTCACGAAGCGGCGGCACTACAATCCGTACGACGTTTAAGCGATAATAGAGGTCTTCTCTGAATTTCCCTTCTTTAATCAGCTGCGTCAGGTCCTGATTGGTAGCGGCGACAATGCGCACATCCGCATGGCGGATCAGGTTTTCACCGAGACGCTTAAATTCTTTGTTCTGTAAAACACGCAGCAGTTTGGCCTGTAATTCAAAGGGCAAATCGCCGATTTCATCCAGAAAGAGAGTGCCGCCATTGGCTGCTTCGAACAAGCCGATGCGATCGGCCGTGGCTCCGGTAAAGGCTCCTTTTTTGTAGCCAAACAGTTCACTTTCCAGAATGGTAGGCGGAATGTTGCCGATGTACTGGGCAATAAACGGCTGGTCATGCCGATCGCTTAAATCATGAATAGCCCGGGCTACCAGCTCTTTGCCGGTGCCGTTTTCACCGGTGATTAAAACCGAAACATCGGTTTTAGCGACTTTGTTGATGATGGAAAACAATCTCTGCATGACCGGCGATTCACCAATTAAAGCGGGAATGCGGGAAGGCTGTTCCAGTCGATTTCTGAGAATAATGTTCTCGTTCTCAAATTTACGCCTGGTCAGGATCTGTTCCATGGCTAAAGAAGCGATGACCGAAAACAAAGACAAAAATTGCCGATTGGCTTCGTTAAAATGCTGCCGGTTTTTACGGCTGTCAAAATAAAGAATACCGTATACCTGTTCCTTGATGATCAGCGGAAAGGCAAGGATGGAATGAATCTGGTTGATAATTACACTTTGAGCCTTCTGATATGTGGAATCGCTCTGGGTGTCGAAGGAAAGTACCGCCTGCCGGGTCTTCAGTATTTGCTGAAACACCGTTTGTGAAAAATTAATTTCTTCATTTGACTGGATTCCCCTTGTAATGATGCTACGGGGAATAAAACGGTCCTGTTCGCGATCGTAATAAATAAAGGCTCCGACTTCGGCACCGGTTTCATCAATCAATTGATTTAACAGCGTGTCCAGCACATTCTCTTCATCACTCATGGTGGACATCTGCCGGGTTAACCGGTAAATCGTGGTCAGATGTTTTTCCGTTAATTTGTCGTATTTTTCGATGTTTTCACTCATAGTAAAAATTGATGTAATTTGATTGACAAATGTTGCCCAGTTTATCCTCGACCTGCAGTTTCCAGTTGTATTGGCCGGGACTCAGATTTTTAACCACAAAAGAGGTCTCACCTTTTGGAATTCCCTTGTAAGCTATTTCTTCAAAAGTCGGCAGAGATAGAAGCACTATGTTAAAAGAATAGTCATAAGGTAATTCAGGATCGACCCACTTAAAAACTACACTGTCCCTGGTTACCTGACTTGTTGTTGGACTCAACGGTTTCAAGTTTACTGCAATGACCCTCTTTATTGAGTAAAAATCTGTGCTTACCAGATCATCGTTCCTATTTTTCACGATCAGCTTAAAGTTTAGTTCCGGTACCTCTTCCGGTGTCAGGTTTTTTGAGATATCCTGTAAATTAAATTCAATTGTGTACAAATCATTGTTATTTTCTTCGTTTAATTGAGTTTGAAAATTGAACTCAGGATTA
>CAYNLJ010000431.1:0-2222 GCA_964398005.1 uncultured Caldithrix sp.
CTAATGTAGATTTTTACAAGGGTCTTAATCCCTTCACGCAGGTCTCTTCTTTCCAACTCCTGCCTCCGCAGCCTTGACCTGGAAAGGTCTGCAGCGGCAGTTTGCGCGAACCTTCAGCTGTATGACAAATTTTTCACCCTTTTTCTAAAATTTTGCCGCTTTTCGCAAAGCTAATCTGTTGTTTTCAAAGACCATAAGCCCTCTGCGCGAACCTCTACAATAAAACAGGCTTTTCAGCAATCGGCTTAGGTTCGCGCAATGCATCAATCTTTGGCCTGGGCTTCGTCTTTTAAAACCTCAATAAATGTAATATTCCTCATTCGGTTCTTCGTCATAACGCCCTTTGCCGTACTTTTCCCGCTTCTGCCAATCCGGTTCGCAAATGTTAAAATAAACAACGTAATCTTCTTCTTCAATTATTTTTTTAATTTCTTGTCGTAATCGATGCAATTGCTTTTCGTCGGCATCCATTTCAAAAACCGATTTCTGTACCCGAATGGCAAAATTCTGGGCTACGCGTGCCACACGGCGCAACCGTTTTTCATCCCGAATATCGTAAATCACTAACCAATGACTCATAATATCTCAAATGGCTCCAGTTTTAACAACTCTCCGGTACCATCGCTTAAAGGATGTTGAGCGCACTTGTCACATAAGGGATATATGAAAAAACCGTCTTCCTCTTCATCAATGATCTTTCTTACTTCACGTCGAATATGAGCCAGGCGCTTTTCATCCACATCACACTGAAAAAAGGATTTTTGCACGCGCAATCCCTGCTGTTCCAAAAATTTCGCCACACGTCGCAAGCGTTTGGCATCGGCAATATCGTAACACACCAGGTAAATCATCTTATCACAAATGGTTTGTAAAACTGCTCTTCGCCGTTTATCACCCGTTTAAAATGCTGCGCCTGAAAACGAATGATCTGCTTATAATTCATACGCCGTTCCGCATGGGGATGCAAAATCTGATTTTCCAGTCGTTTTTCGAATTGCGTAATCACTTTCTTAAGACCTTCCGGATTCAATAAAATACCTTCCCGCGTTACAGGCACAATCACCGGCTCGTCTTCCTCTTCTGAAATCTCCATATCCAGTGGAAAATCATCGTTTTCACTGCTAAAGGTGACTTTGCGGAAGTCTTCCGGATCTAAAATCCCAAGATTGAAAAGCGAAACGGTCAGCATATCGGCCAGAGGCACCCGAAATTCTTCCATCAAATCAAAAGCCAGGCCCGTTTTGCCATAATTGATGGAATGGAAAAAACTGGCATAAGGGTCCAGACCTTCGGTTTCCAACGCTGCTTCTACGCGACTCATAATCAATGTGTACAAAAAACTTAGCACGGCATTCACATTGCTTTTGGGCGGATGCATGGAACGCCCGGGAAAGTCGGCCCAATCCACTAAAAAAGCATATTTGTAAATAGAAAAATAAAGCCGGGCATGACTGCCTTCCAGTCCGCGCAAAGTTTGTACATTATCGGCCTGCTGCGCTTTTTTGATGATGGCGCTCATTTGTTCCAAAGTTTGCTGCACTTCGGGAATTTTGCGTTCGCGTTTAATCCGATTGGCAAAAACAAACTGATTACGCATTTTGCCCAAAGCAATGGCCCGGGCCATGGCTAAACTAAAAGATTTGTCATCAATCAGGCGGAACTGGCGCTGACGCAACAGCACATTCTTTCCACGGTTAAAGGTCAGCTTGCCGTTGAATTTACCGTTTTTGTTGATGAAAACGGTATCGATTTGATGGTGCATCAACAGTTTTAAGGCCGGCGTGGTAATGTCGATATTTCCGATCAAAACCAGCAAATCGGTGCGAAAGGGAAAAATGACCTTACTCGTGCTATCGTCGTATTTTAACACTAAAGTTTGACCGTTTTTGGTCAAACGAGCCTGATTGGCCATCAAATAAACGGTGGACATATTTTCTCCTTTCTCCGCAATATTGCGGACCAGACCACCTGCTTCTTTTGAAGACCGGGGCCTTAAGGCTGATAGCTGGTGACCTATGACCAGAGACCGCCGATTGCAGACTGCCGACCGCCTACTGCTTACTGCCTACTAATAAATATTAGAATCATAGCCACCACTCACCATAGCCGTTACCATTTACTCGTCCATTTCTTCCACCTGCAGCAGTACCCAGCCTAACGGCACGTAAGGTTTACCATTTTCAACGGCCAGGCGGCGCGTTTTGGGGAATTCGTCAACATTC
>CAYNLJ010000432.1:0-2211 GCA_964398005.1 uncultured Caldithrix sp.
GGTACTTTATTCCTCGACGAAATTGGCGATATGCCGGGTGATCTTCAGGCTAAACTGCTCCGTGTGCTTGAATCAGGTGAAATTGAGGTTTTAGGTAATCCGAATCCCATCAAGGTTGATACAAGAATCATCTCTGCTACCAATAAAAATATTCAACAGATGGTAGTAAACCAACAATTCAGAGAAGATTTGTTCCATCGTTTGAATGTGATTCATATCCACATTCCTCCACTCAGAGAGAGAAGCGAAGACATTCCAATACTCATTGATTACTATCTCGATTTCTTCAGCCAATCGTACAATAAACCAGCTCCCAAAATGGAGAAAGACGCCATTGAATTTTTAAGCAAATATTCATGGCCGGGAAATGTAAGGGAGTTAAAAAATTTTATGGAGAAATTAATCGTTTTAAGCAGTCATTCCACAATTACCCTGCAGGAGGTTGAACTTTTGTTTGAACCGATCTCAAAAAAAGAAGAAGATTTACTCTTAGTTAACAACGCACCTCTAAAAGATGCATTGGAAAAATTTGAAAAATATTACATTAGCCAATCGCTGAAACGTCACCAGTACAAGGTACTGGAAACAGCACAAAGTCTGGGCATTAATCGTTCGGTTCTGTTTCGTAAAATGCAAAAATATGACATCAAAAAGCCCAGATGACATTTTTTCTGTGGCAGTGGTTTGTGGACTGCAACAATTCCCTACCTGGAAAGGACGATGCACTCTTGAACGCAAAAGTTTAAAAGTGAGAATATAATAACACCATTCCTTATCATCATACATAAAACCATTTTGAGATTTCAAATAATTTCATTCTATTTAAAAAAATTCTAAATTGCAGCGAAAGAAATTGAACGTTCAGGTGTATATGAATAAAGAGTATCAAAAAGTCTGGCAGCAATTACGCCAATACGAAGGTGAAATTTTAGGATTCATTAAGCAGTCCGTAGAGGACGGCGAGGTTGCCAGAGATCTATTTCAGGATGTCTATTATCAGGCTTTGCTGCATTTGCCTGAATTGAATCCTGAGCGTTCTTTGAAAAATTGGCTTTACACGGTAGCACGCAATCGTGTACTTAACTATTTTCGAGACTCAAGCCGGCGCACCTATCAGGAGGTACAGGAACACCATCAGATTACAGACGCTCAATTTAGTGAAGTCGATCAAGAAGCCGTGCAGTTTGCTTTAAAGGCTTTACCGGAACGGCAAAGAAAAGTGTTTTTGCTGCGTGAAATTGAAGAATTAGACTACCAGACCCTGGCTAAAGAAATGAATCTAAGTGAAGCGGCGCTGACTTCCCTGCTAAATCGGGCAAGAAAAAATTTTAAGAAGCACTACCAGTTGTTCTTTTTACCGGCCTGGTTGCAGAATGAATCTTCTACGCTTCCTTTGGATGATCTGTTGCGCTTTGTCCGACCGGAAAATACCGACCACCCGATCCTGACAGAAGTGCTTAAAAAAAGTCAAAGTTACTTTTCCCGGCTTAAACAACATTGGGATCCAATCCGTGCTCAGTTTTTTCGGCTTGAACACCTGCAAAACATTTTTAAACATTTGCCGGATTTAAGTCAGCGCATTGTGCTTGATGCAGGGAGTGCCACCGGCATGGTTGCCTTGAACTGCGCTTTAAAGGCTCAAAAGGTGATTGCCCTCGATTTAAACAAAAAGTTTGTGCAACATCTACAGCAAACGGCACGAACATTAGGTCTTAAGAATCTGATTAATCTGCAGGCTGATTTAAGAAAAACACCGGTTTGGCATGACTCCATTGATGTGATTTTTACGGTGCTGGTATTGCATCACCTGCCACAACCGCAAAAATGGTTTAAAACGGCATTTCAGATTCTAAAACCCGGGGGACAGCTGGTGGTCGTTGAATTTGAACGGCACCACAACAAACAACTGGCCGACACCATGCATGATCTCTGGCTGGGCTTTCAACCATCTTTGATTAAGCGCTGGGCAAAAGAAAACAATCTTGAGTTGAAAACCAGCGAACAGTGGCTCTCCAAGCCGGGAGTACCGGTCCGCTGGTACCTGTTTGTAAAGTGAAGCCCTGGCCTGTCGCAGACAACGCAGAATTGCGCAGAAAAAATTACTGGTTTAGGTTCCTGCTGGTTTTTGAGGACGAATGCCATCGCTCTAATACCGGCGAAACGATTCAATCAAATAAAACATTAAACCAACCGCGCAGGTGTAAAGCCTGC
>CAYNLJ010000433.1:0-2210 GCA_964398005.1 uncultured Caldithrix sp.
GGAATAATCTGGATGGGAGAAATGTAAAGATCCTGAATCCACTTATTTTCAACCGAGGGTCCCACCATCCAGGCCTGGCTGTAATCACTCCAGTAAAACTTGGCCATGGTCTGCTTACCATCTACCTCCAGGACTACACGATCCTTCCCATCGGGTGCCGGCATGCGACCTTTGTAAACCACCTGATAGCCAAAAACCTCTTTGGACGTGTCTTTGGGAAAGGTCAACTTAACCGATTGGTCATACACTGAGGAAGTAATAATGCCAATAAACATCAATCCTACCCCGGTATGAACCAGATAGCCGCCAAATGAAAAGTTCTTTTTACGCCACATGCGGATCACAATCTGGCCATTGATTAGGATTAAAAAAGTAGATAAAATCATGATTAACAGGGGAATGATTTGCTCAACACCCAATAAAAAGTAAACCACGCCAAACAATACACTGATAACACCATGTAAAACGACAGAACGCAGTTTATCCCAGCTGGTCGTTTTCCAGCGCATCAGCGGCGAAAGAGCAATCAGCAGGGCCATAAGAACGGCTCCCGGACCGGCCATGTAATTGTAATATTCGGTAGCAAAACTTTCAGCCTGGTCCTTAAACAAACCACTGAACAGCGGCCATGAAGTGCCAACGAAGGTAAAAATACCCATTAAAATCAGTACCAGCATCCCAAGATTCAAAAAGCTTTCGCGGGTAGCCAAATCGGTGTGCACCGGCTGATATTTAACTTCATTAATGCGGAATAAAAAGGATAAAAAGGCCATGGCCCCAAACAATGCGACAAAGGCTACCAGGTAAGAACTGATCTCACTTTCGCCAAAGGAATGAACTGAAAAATCAGTCAAAATGCCACTTCTGGTCAGCAAACTGCCCCACAGCACAAAAATAAAACTCATCAAAGCCAGCAGAATATTGGTCTTTTTCATGCCACCCTGGCGTCTTTGAATTAACAAGCCGTGGATTAAGGCCAGACTAAACAACCATGGAACCAGTGAACTGTTCTCAACAGGGTCCCAGCCCCAGTAACCGCCCCAGCCCAGAGTAGTGTAGGCCCAATAGCCGCCAAGGATAATGCCGGTACCAAGTACCATTCCGGTAAAGACAACAAAGGGAAAGGCTGGTTTCACCCAATTGTCATAATTTCGTTTAATCAAAGCCGACATGGCAAAGGCAAAAGGCAACATGGTTGCCGAATACCCGGCAAATAGAATGGGTGGATGAATGACCATCCACGGATCCTGCAAAAGAGGATTCAAACCTGCGCCATCCGGTGGCACAACACCCACCGGAAAAGATGCCGGATTGATTTCCCAGATGTAGGTAAATGGATTCTTCTTAATTAAGATGACCGCAATAAAGGCCATGATGAGCACAAAGAAACTCATCACCATGGGTTCTTCTTCTTTGCGTAAGCGAATAATCCACAAACCGTAAATAAACCCATAAAGCAGCCAGAGTAAAAAAGTACCTTCCTGCCCGGCCCAAAAAGTGGAAATCAGATAAAAAAGACTTAAATCACGGGAGGAATAGCTAAAGACATAACTCCACTCAAAATGGTGTGTTAAAATTCCATACATCAGAAGCACAGCCTGAAAGACAATTAATACGCCTGCAGTGTAAAAGGCGGTACGGGCAAAGGTTAATAGTGCTTCTTCTCTGCGTCGGTCATATAGATAATATGACACTACACTTAACAGCAAAGCTACGAAAGTAAGTGCAGTAGCGGTAATGCCTAAAATCATAATCAGCTCCCCTCAGGTTGGTACTTGGATGGGCACTTAACCAGCAATTCTTTGGCATGGAAAATCCCATTTTCATATCTGCCGATGCAGACAATGTGAGAGGCCTGGTCAAAATTGCCCGGTTTGGCTCCGTCATACACCACGTCTAAAATTTCGCCGTTTTCGTCCCGAATCTGGAATTTGAACAGGTTCTCATTGACGTCAAAATTTCCGTTACCAACCCGTTCCCCCTTTACCTGTACCACTTCGTTACTGCTTTTGGCTTCACTGATAGAGACGTAAGGTGTAAGTGAACTGTTAAACGAAATTGCGGCCCAAATGGTAAAACCAACAATGATTAACCCACCGATGATATATTTTGAACGCATATCCGGCGCTCCTTTTTTTTCGTTTGACTTAGCTTTTTAATCCAATTTTTCCGTTAAATGCAAATCTTCGATTTCTTGTTTCAAATTTTTA
>CAYNLJ010000434.1:0-2197 GCA_964398005.1 uncultured Caldithrix sp.
TGTGATTGGTGGCGATATCCACAATGGCTTTATTGTCTGTCCAGGCCGTTTTTTTGGTGTAACGATCATCGGCTTCACCCATCAGCAGCTGATTTTGATCAACGACCAGAATGATTTTTCTCTCCCAGATGTTCAGCAGTTCCCGTTCCGGAATATTGTAACTATATTTTTCATCGATCTTCAGGTCTAAAGGGGTAAATGAAAAGACAATTATTCGAACCCCCCGATCGCGCGCCGCGTCCAGATCCTCTTTTAATTTTTTACATTCACGATCCCAAAGGGAAAGGAAAATTGTTGCTTTAGCATTGGAAATCATTTCCCGGGCTTTGTGCAACATATTCTGATAACCGACAATATTCCACAAATGGCCGGGTTCAATTTCTGTATCGAATTGGGCCAGCGCTTTGCGGGCATCTTCCAACCTTTCTTTGAACTGCCTTTCCAATAGGCCTAATAATTGATCCGGCGGCAGAGGCACATATTTTTCCGGGCTGGTGTACAGTGCATTTACGGCACCTAAATTTTCCAGCTTTTTAATGACATCGTAGATGGCTGAACGTGGTACGCCGGAATTCTTACTTAATTCATATCTGGTACTCGGATTACTTTTCAGCAAGGTGATGTAAGCTTTTGATTCATAGGTGGTAAAACCCAGTGCCCGCAAGCGTTCCATTAATTTTGTTTCATTCATTTTACCTTTCCTCCGGCAAATGGTAAAAGCGCCTCCTTTAGATGAGCGCGCCAGTTGCCCCAGTTATGTCCTTCGTAATATTTTTTCATTTCGAAATTGATTTCTTTTTTCCGCAAAACTTCCGCTATTTTCTGGTGGCTTTTTTCCATGTTCTCAAAAAGACCGTAACTCAAAAAGATGAAACTTCTTACCTCCGGGAAGTTTTCAACTTCTTTAATGATCCTCTCGTTTTCAATCCAAAAAGCCCCCGATTGTGAAAACACAAAATCAATTTGAGAAGCATAATGCTTAAGAGCGTAAACCGAAATAAGCCCTCCCAGCGAGGCGCCTCCCATGGCCAATCGGTTGTTTTTAAGATTGTATTTTTCTTTTAAGAAGGGTAACAATTCCTTAAAGAGCATTTTTAAATAAAGGTCATTAAACCAATACTCCCGATTGCGGTTACGGGGATCGACGAAAACGGCCATGACCGGCTCCAGCGTTTTTTGCCCAATCAGGTTGTCCAGAATGATTCTGGCCTTACCGTATTTTAAATAGTCCCCCCCGTCATGAAAGACAAGCAAAGGGGAATTGGGCCCCGCCTGATAATGTTTGTAAAAATAAACCTTACGGCGATTGTTCAGCAAACGGCTCTTAAAAAGAATTGTGTCTAATGTGCTTTTTTGGAATTCAGGTTTAAATAATACTTCCTGAGGGAATTGGTAGGCCGGCATGACCAGCACCGAATTTTCGCCAAAGCCGCCCTGATCTTTTAACGTATTAAAAGGATCAAGAAACCAGTTTTTACCGCAGACAAATTTGTATTCTACCCTTGCCGTTGGCGGCAAGTTTAATGACACATACCAGAAACGGGTGTTGCCAATCTGTTTTAAAGCTATGGAATCCGGTTGCCAACCGGTCAAATCACCGGCTAAAAAGACCGGCTGAACGGTTGTGTCTTCTGCCAAAAAGTAAACGGTTGAATCTTCCACAAAAGGAAAATCGTTTTGAGCGGCAAACACTTCCAAGCGTTTCGTTTGTTGCTCAGCAGGCAGAGACTCAATTTCTTTTAAAAGTTCGCTAAATCTTTTTGAGCCGGAAGTACATTGAATGGCGAAAATAGCCAGTAAACCAATTAAAACCCATCGGATCTTTTTCATGCTTTAACACTCCCCAGGGTTAAGCCCGAGATCAACCAGCGACTTAAGCTTAAGAAGAGAATGACCACCGGAATGCTGACTACAATGGCACCGGCCGAGTAAAGTCCCCAGGCCACTTCCATGTTTGAAGAAAACATTTTCAGGCCAAGCGGCAGAGTAAAAAAATCTTTGTCCTGAATCAACACAGCCGCGACCAGATATTCGGACCAGGCCGTCATGAATGAGAACAAAGAGGTAATGGCCAGAGCGGGCAAGGCCAGCGGTAAAATAATTTTGTAAAAAGTAGTGAACTGGCTTGCTCCATCGATGGTTGCGGCTTCTTCCAGACTAAAGGGAATGGTGTCGTAATAGCCTTTCATCTGCCAGA
>CAYNLJ010000435.1:0-2190 GCA_964398005.1 uncultured Caldithrix sp.
CGCCGCGGGCAATGCTCGCTTCATTTTGATCCATAGTGGCCATGCCAATGGCATCGTCCCCCGGTAAAGTTTGTAGTGGATTTACAAACATCTGGGCCAATAAGAAGAAGGGGATAAAAATGAAAGCTAAACAATTAACCCGTTTCATCACCATCCTCCTCAGATTATTTTTTATACTTATTTTAAGAGAACCATTCGGACATTTTTTAAAATACCCTTAAATTGTAATTGTACAAAATAGGTGCTACTTGGCAAGCTAACGCCCTGATTATCTTTACCATCCCAATTGATTTGGTGCGTGCCTGCCTTCTGGTATTGATCCAATAAGGTCCGTACAAGTTGGCCGTTGGAATTAAAGATATTCATTGAAACTTCCCCTGCCTCGGGCAAAGTGTAGCGGATCGTCGTTGTAGGATTGAATGGATTTGGGTAGGCATCGTACAATTTAATGGAGTTTGGAAGAGTTTGCTGGTTACTCAGATTGCTGACTACATCGTGAATCTGCACACCGGCGGAAAATTCTGAAGTTGCACCCAAAGGTTCCAGCGTTGCCGTAGCAGTTGCGTACCAATTGATCTGAAAATTCTGAGTAAAGTTTACCAGAAAATCAGCGTTTCCATTGCCATCAGTGGTAACTGTAGTGGCGCCTAAGTAATATTGACCTTCACCATAACCGGAGGGATCCAACTCCGGTGATGCAAAAAATTCCAGCGTGAACTGACTGGAGGGTGTGCTGTGCAAAGTCCCGGTGACGGTTAAGGTGCCATTGCTGATGTAAGCATCGGTGATGACAGGGAAATTCTGCAATCCATTACCACCTGTATCTGCATCAAGATTATCATTAGGTGTAACCCCAAAGCCATAGCCAGTAGGCACCAGATCAATGCCCAAGGCGTCGTTACCATAAATCTGGTTACCGCTTAACCTGACCTGGGAGACATTATGTCCGATGGTTATTCCATTGAACAAATGACCGGCAATGACATTATTTTGAATGGTAATATCAGTGACTGTTGAAGCCGCATCATTCCCTACATCGATCCCGGTGACGCTACCCAATACGGGCTCATCCAGAGCATTGAGTCCGATAGTGTTGTTTTCAATCGTAACTCCTGATCCACTTCCGGCCACCAGAATGGCTCGTCCGTAAAGTTCACCAGCGTGATGCGGTCCCTGCCCATGTCCTAAGATTCCGGCAATACGATTATTTCGAATAATGGTGTTTTCATTGTAACCTTCAAATCCGATACCCTGTGTCGAATAGAGATTACCTTGCGCCATGCCGTCTTCGGTAGTACCTATCCAGTTGTTTTCAATGATGGTATTGGCTGAGGCAAATAATTGTATGGTAGAACCACCCGGCATACCTTCCCCATCCACCGTTCCATAACCGGTAATGTAATTTCGCTCATTTTCGCCTGGCCCGCCGATTTTATTATTGTACACCAGGCTGGTTTCACTAAAACCAAGGACCCGTACCCGCTGCATGATATTTCCAATGATCACGTTTTCATCCGACCGGTCAATTTTGATAGTGCCGCATTTATTCGCTTCAACATGCGTACCTATTCCGCCGAAGATGGTAATATGGATGCCGCCGGTATTGTACATGGCAATATTATTGGATTCACTAAAGTAAATTTCACCATCATGCAATCCATAAACTTCACAACCTGGCGCATTCAAATAGAAGATATCGGAGTAAAGCACTACTTCAGCCCCATCAGGATTTGTGTCACCGGTAAAGTTAGTCTGTGTCCTGCCATCAACTACCACAGTGTCATTTGCCCGCCAGTAATAGGTATATGAACTGTTAATCACTGCACATCCCGGGAATTGTGATTGAAAAATCCATTCATCCTGTGGAATGGCGAAGGCAATGGTATCTTTACCAGGCGTATTATTGGTTGCGATAACTGCTTCTGAAAAAGAAACAAGCCCATCAGGACCGGGCAAATCAGAAATGGTTGCTGTATAGGAATCCACATCAATGGGATCTGAGGATGTGGTTACAGTGACATATCCGGATGTAGCTAAAGATATGGAACTTAATAATACGATAAAAATCCAAAAGTTAACTTTTTGAAATTTCATAGCTCTTCTCTCCCTCCCGTAATAAATGATTTTAATTTAATTAATGAGTAAAATATCTTGGTGTCGACTGATTTTGTGTAATTGAATTTTTTTTAT
>CAYNLJ010000436.1:0-2180 GCA_964398005.1 uncultured Caldithrix sp.
TTTTAAGGTAAGTTGATAATAAGTGCAGATTAAAAAAATTCATACCTTCTCCTTTTCAGCTCTTTTTAATTAAAATCCACAACCATGAACTATGCATCCATTCCAACCATGTGATTAAAACACTCGTAGAAAATTACGAGCTTGTTTCAAAAAATGAATTATCCACTTTTTAAGAATACATATTGCAGGAGTAATGCAAATATAATAAATCCATTGAATATTGAATTCAGATTACAGTTCCGAATTTAGTAATTATATTTTTCTTTGTCAATAAAAGACCAGCATTCAATCAACAATAGTATATTAAATAAACTTAGACTGTAACGCTTTGTTCCCTTGTATTATCGATTCCTAATACCTAAATATAATTAAAATGGTCAGAAATCATCGCCAATTTATAACTTTTTTCTAATATATTCCAAAGATTTTTTATTTGAAGATTTTCAACCTCGGTCGTGCAAGCTGAAATCGAGTTAAAAAATGAAAAAGTTAAGCGGAATACTAGCCCTTTTCCAGAAGACCAATAGGTTGATCTTTAATGGTTGCAGGTTTTAGTGGTTTTGGAATTGCTGTCTTCGTAATTTGCTTTCCAAAAAAATCGTGCAGAAATTAGATTGTCTACAAACTGTGAGGTAAAGATGAAAGATCAACATTATTGGATTCAACATTTAGATTTAAAACCGCATCCGGAAGGTGGTTATTACAGAGAGATTTACCGAAGTGACGAAAAAATCCCAGCCGCTGCATTGGACAAACGATTTAACAGTGACCACCATTTTTCAACTTCTATTTACTTCTTACTTCCGGGAGATAGCTTCTCCGCCCTACATCGCCTAAAATCAGACGAAATTTGGCACTTTTACACGGGGCACTCTTTGACCCTGTACTTATTATTCCCTGATGGGAAGTTGGAAGAAAAACACATGGGTCCAAATATCGAAAAAGGAGAAAGTTTCCAGATCGTGATTCCACATGGAGTCTGGTTTGGCGCCCGTGTTCATCGGGTTGACGGTTTTGCTTTGGTAGGCTGCACTGTGGCACCAGGCTTTGAATTCGAAGATTTTGAACTGGCCAAACGTGACCAATTACTTAAACAATTTCCACAGCATCGACAAATCATTGAAAGTTTAACCCGGTCATGAAAGGTGAACATTTCGTAACGTACCAGTTGATCATTCTGCTGCAAAAAGATATTACGTTAAAAATTGGTGCGCTGGGAGAATTTCAACTTCCTTCCGGTTACTATTTTTACACCGGTAGCGCCAAGAAGAATTTTGAAAAGCGCATTGAACGTCATTTTAAAAAGAACAAAAAACTCCGCTGGCATATTGATTACCTGACCACTCATCCCGCAGCAGAGATCATTGAAGTAAAGCGTTTCAGCGAACCGGAGTGTGAGGTCAACCAACAAACGGAGGGTAAAATTTTAATTCCGGGCTTTGGCGCCAGCGATTGCCTGGCCCATTGCGGCGCGCATTTAAAGTTTGTCAAATCCAGGGCAGCAACAGCAAGCTGAGTTGCTTTAATAACAGAAATCACTAAAAAATTTTGAATGTGATCCACCAGTTAGACGAGAATTCACAATTCTACCAGATTCACGTATTGGGAATCGCTTAGTTTTTTCTCCCTTCTCACCTTAAACTCTAAATTCTCATGGTTCTGCATGCCCGCCAAGTTCTTTGAACAAGTCCTGCCACTCTTCTCACTTCAAATTTCTTAACCTGATGTGTAATTCGAAAAATTTTATTTCAAGATTAAAATCATGCCTTAACAATCCGTGTGAAATTTTTGATCGGATATCGTGAGATGTAATTCCCGCCAACCTGAAAAAACAACTAAACACACAGTTTAAGTTTTTTCTCGGGTAAACTTGAAAAATCACAATGTTTTTTTGTTGCACCTGAGAAAATTAACTAAATTAATGCCGGATTGTAATTTTTATAATAGGTGCTTTAGATTAATGCACCAACTTAAAAATCAAAAAATAATCTTTGTTTTTTACATCGTTTTCTTACTGAAGTGTACTCTGTTTGCCCACACCGCTGAAATCCGCTTCGAGCATCTCACCCTGGAAGAGGGCCTGTCGCAGAACAGCGTGCTTTGCATTCTTCAGGATCAGCGGGGGTTTTTGTGGTTCGGCACCGAGGATGGTTTAAACAAGTACAACGGATACACCTTCA
>CAYNLJ010000437.1:0-2166 GCA_964398005.1 uncultured Caldithrix sp.
TGCTAATTATGTTCTGTGGATAAAAGGCATTGGTATTGTAAATGGTTTCATCCTGGGTGTATTCCAGCGGCCCCTGCTCGGTTTCGAATGGAATACGTGGCGCAGGCGCAATGTCCAGGTCGCGGAACTCATCGGTCCGGGTTTCCAAAACCTGCAGGTCAATTTCTGCCCCCTGGGGAATGGCCACAAATCGGCTGAGGGCGGGTAAATTTGGTTTGCCGGCATCATGGGGTAAAAAAGTTTTGGGTAAATTAATAACATCGCGCATTTTTCCGTCAATCTGGCGTTGAAGCAAAGAGAAGTCTTCAATGGAAAAAACAATTTCAACTTCGCGGGAATCACTTTTGATCAGGTTAAACCCATGCTGCCCCCAGCTATCGGAATAAGTGATTCTTTGGGCAAACAACAGGTTTGCTGCAAACAAAAACATTGTAAAAATTACAAACTGACGCATTACTCCTCCAGGGATTCATTTATTTAATTTGAAAGAACATGCGGCTTTATAAAGAACTTGCTGCAAGTTAAGAAAAGAATTTGCTTTCAGCAAGACTGTTCGGAAAGTTTTTATGAATTACAAGTGGCTTAAATTTTAGAATCAGAAGTTTGAAGTGAGAAGGGAGAAGTTTGAAACGTAAAATTAGAAAATTAAAAGTTGAAGAAAAGGCTAAAAACCGATGACCAGAATTGGGAATTGAAAAATGAAAAGCAGAACATCATTCAAAATTTAAAACTCAAAATTTCCTGAGTGTTGGGTGGCATTTAGGTTTTTACAATATCACCAGAGGCGATGCCGGCTCACCGAATTTTTTAAGTTCATGTCTGACAAATGGTAAACCGATCAACCGCTTCCATTTTTTGCCGGTCTTTTAGAATGGTCTCTTCTGCAGGCAACCATTTTTTAATTAAGGGTAGCAGATCGGCCACAATTTCTGTTGCCTGTTCATTCAAACGGTAATTCACCCATTTACCCTGTTTTTCGTCAACAATGAACTGCGCATCCCTCAAAATGGAAAGATGCTTGGAAACGGTTGAAGTGGCTAAATCCAGGATAGAAGTAATTTCACACACGCAAAGCGGGCGCACTTCCAACATCTTTAAAATTCGCAAACGATTTGGATCTGAAAGCGCTTTAAAGGTCTTTACTAATTGTCGCATTTATTCTCCTTTCTGAACTTTAAAATTATCAATATTTTAGTCTTTTGTCAAAATTCCTCTTCAAAATTTTCCGTTGCATGTAAACGACAATTTTTTAAATTAGCGAGGCTATTGAAAAACAAACAAAGAAAGCAGGAGAACAATGACCGAAATTGAGATGATTCAATTAGTGGCCGAAGAGCTTAATCTTAAAGCGTTACAGGTTAAAAACACCATAGAATTACTGGACACCGGCAATACCGTTCCCTTTATTGCCCGTTACCGTAAGGAAGTCACCGGTTCGTTGGATGAGAATCAGATCCGTGCCATTCAGGAACGCATGCAATACCTGCGGGCTTTAGAATCGCGGAAAGAAACAATTTTAAAATCCATTGAAGAACAGGGTAAACTAACGCCCGAATTAAAAGAGAAAATTCTTAAGGCAACCAAGCTTCAGGAAGTAGAAGACCTTTACCTGCCCTACAAACCCAAGAAGCGTACCCGCGCAACCATCGCTAAAGAAAAGGGTCTGGAACCCTTAGCCCAAATGATTTTGCAGCAGGAAATCACTGAAGGCAACCCGGAAGAATTTGCCAGCAAATTCATTAATGAAGAAAAAGAAGTACGTACCGTTGAAGAAGCACTGCAAGGGGCCATGGACATTGTCGCTGAAACCATCAGCGACGATGCCGAGGTGCGCAAGCAAATTCGTGAAGCCACCTTTAAAACCGGTTTATTGGAAAGCTCTGTAAAACAAACCGAAGAACGCACTCCGTACGAAATGTACTATGATTACAGCGAACCGGTAAACAGCATTCCGCCGCACCGTATTCTGGCCATTAACCGAGGCGAAAACGAAGGTGTGCTGAAAGTCAGTGTTGATGTAGACGCGCAAAAAATGATTGGCCTTATTGAGGACCTTTACCTGAAAAATCCAAAATCGATTTTTACCGAGCATTTACGCGCCGCTATTGCCGATAGTTTTCAACGCCTCATTTTCCCTTCCATTCAGCGCGAAGTGCGCAGCGCCTT
>CAYNLJ010000438.1:0-2145 GCA_964398005.1 uncultured Caldithrix sp.
GAAAGAAAGGGATAGCGAGACCGGGTTGGATTATTTTGGCGCACGGTATTACAGCCCGGCGCTGGGTAGGTGGTTTGCGGTAGATCCGCTGGCGCAGAAGTATCCCTCCCTTAGCCCATACGCCTACGCTGCTAATAACCCGGTGGTAGTGTATGATAAAGACGGTAGAATCCTTGACACCATCCTGGATGTTGCTTTTATTGCGTATGATATTTACGATATTGCCTCCACCGCTTTAAGCGGGCAGGAGGTTAGCGGTACTCAATGGACAGCGTTGGCGGCAGATGTGGCCGGTGCGTTGATCCCGGGTGCTACCGGCGGCGGCGCGGCGGTTAGAGCAGCGACCAAAGTTGATGATGTCGTTGATGTAGTTAAAAGTGTCGAAAAAATTGGTGAAGCTGGTAGCTCGACAAAAAAAATCACAGAAGGAGTGTATGAAGTAGTTACGACTGAAGGAAAAACCTATGTTGGACAGTCAAAGAACATTGATCGGCGTTTAAAGGAACATGTAAGATCGGGTAAAATCACCAAAGAAGCAGCAGAACAAGCAAAGAGAACAGAAGTGAAGGGCACAAGGAGACAGAGAGAAGTAGCAGAGCAAAATGTAATTAACCAGAAATACGGTGGAATTAAGAACACCGCCAATAAGAAAAATCCTGTGGCAAAGGAAAAATGGGAAAAAGAAGGTGTAAAGCCTTCCAAAAAGGAGGAACAATAAAACAGCATTTGTACAGGGGCTACACACACCTATTCTTGAGTTAGTCAATAGGAGAATAACAATGATGAATCCCCATGAAATAAAAAAAATCAACGGGTTTAATATAAGAATGACCGAATTTGGCCCTGCTTTGATAATCGATCCAAATCATATAATGGAATCGAAGGAATTTATGGTTGATAATAATATTAAAGGATTAGAGATAAATGTTTCCATAAATTTTGATACGAATGATCTGCGTTTTTTAAAACACTTTGATTTTATTACACACTTAAACATCATTCATTATCGTATAAATGATCTGTCACCCCTTTATTATCTTAAGAATATTGTAAGCCTTGCCATTCAAGCCCATTATACTTGTTCCATTGATTTTTCTCATTTTCCTAAATTAATGCATTGTTTTCTTGAATGGGAAAAGGGTGCTGAATCAATTTTTAAGTGTGTTACTTTAAAAACACTTTATATTAATAGTTATAAGGGCAAAAACGCAGATAAATTTGCAATGCTAACAAATCTGGAATCACTGAAGATCGGAAATTCTCCAATAGAAAATATTGAAGGCTTAAGGTATTTGAGTAAGCTAAAAGAGTTGGGGCTATATTACCTCCGTAAACTAACTTCACTGAAGGGTATTGAAAATTTGGTAAATCTTGAAGTTTTGGATTTATACGCCTGTCGAAAAATTACTTCTTTGAAGGAAATTGAGAAACTTAGAAATTTAAAAAAGCTACTGTTTAACAATATGGGAGAAATAGATTCAATAAAAGTTTTGGAGAAATTACCGAATTTAGAATGGGTGTTGTTTTATGAAAGTACAAATATTTTAGATGGAAATTTAACACCCTTGACAAAGTTACCAAAGTTAACAAAACTTGCCTTTCAAAACAGGCGTCATTATACTCATAAATGTGAAGATTTCCCTGCTTGTCAAAGATGAAGTATATAAATCTTAAATACCTTTGTAAACCAATAAATTTTGTTTGTATAGTTTTTACATCCTCAGCCTCCAGCGCCGCAAGGAGACCGGCAGCCTGATAGACGACTTAACGTATCAATATGGCAATAACAACCGGCTGCTCTCTGTAACCGATGCCGTAGCCGCCAGCAGCGAAGATTGGGATGCCGAAGACACCCAGTTCAGCTACGATCCAAATGGGAATGTGGTTAGAGTAGTAGAAAACGGCGTCGCCAAATTTGACACCATCGACTACAACCACCGCAACCTGCCAGTGCGCATTGTAAAAGGCGATGGCACGGAGATAAATTACCGCTATAACAGCGCCGGGCAGCGCATTTATAAGAAGGTTGGCAGCAACACCGCCGAGCACTATATTTTAGACGGCGACCAGACGGTGGCGGTGGTGATGGATGGAGTGGTAGATTACTGGAATATTATAGCCAATGGGGTGGCGGGCAGGTATGAG
>CAYNLJ010000439.1:0-2144 GCA_964398005.1 uncultured Caldithrix sp.
TTCTGGTGTTCCAGACTCTTTAAATCCGGCCGACTTTGCAAAGCAATGGATTGCAACTCTGTCAACGATTTTTCCTTTAAGTCGGGCCAAAATTCCTTAATGACCAGACTGTCCAGAATGACAATTGAATCTTCTGCGGCTAAATTCAAAATAAATTTTAAATTTTCCTGACTCATCTTCAAATTATTTTTAGCAGTAATCACAGCAGGGATGGTTTGCGAAAGCCGTGATTTGGCGCGCAATAAGTCCAGTTGAGAAGCTGTACCGGCCTGGTAAAATTTTTCTACCTGTTCAAAGTTCGCTCTGGCCGCTGCCCGGGCCTTCTGATTGACCCGCAGCAAATCACTGGCCAGCATCACCTGGTAATAGGCTTCGATTGCCTTAAAGGCCACTTCCTGTTCCTTGCCCCGCAGCATCTGCAGCAATGATTTCCGGGCGTGACGCTGTATGCTGAAATTGGCCAGTCGGGCACCTCCTAAAAATAGCGGATATTGTAGTTGCAAGACGTGGGTAAAATTGTATTTGGTGCCAATCCGAAAACGATTACCCATGAAGACCAAAACCGGCAATTCCACATTGTTAACAGCCTGAAAATTGTACGATAAACTCGGCAAAAAATCACTTATCGATTTGTAAACATTGAGTTTTTGATTTTTGACATCCTGCTGCAAAATCTTAAGTTCCAGATTTTGCTTCAACCCTACATCAACGACCTGTTCCCAGCTTAATGCAATCACATCGCCGGCAGACAGAAGAGAGAAATTAAGCCACAGGATTAATAACAATAAGGTCAATTTTTTCATATTTTGCCTCCAAAGCAAATGGGTGATCGTCAAATGACAGACCAAAATGATTTTATTTCCCACAATTCACAAACAAATGCTTTTTCCAGAAATTGAAAACACGTTGCAGGTTTTCTTCAGAAAAGGCCTGCTCATCATGAAAAACAAATTTACGAACACTTAATTGATTGAGCGTACCAAGAATGGTCTGCAGTAAAATTTCAACATCTTCATTCGGTTCAATATAGCCCTGCTGTTGTCCCAACAGCAACAGGTTTCTGAAATCATCAAGTAAAGGCTGTATCTGAGTAACCATTTCCTGTTTCACTTTTTCCGGGGTAGAGAACAAATGAATCATGGCGTAAAAGCGGAAGAAATGGGGGTAATTTTCAACAAAATGTTTGCGGCCCTGTAAAAGTCCCCACATCTTGTCCAAAAAATCTTCATGAGGTTCAATAAATTGGCTCCGGTACTCAATAACCAATTGGTGAGCAAAACGCAACATTTCCAAGATTAAGGTCTCTTTGTCCTTAAAATAGTAATAAAGTGTTGGTTTTTGTACCCCCACATTCTGGCAGATTTGACGGATCGAAACACGTTCAAATCCATAGCGGGCAAAAAGTTGCGCCGCAGCCTGAAAAATCCGGCTTTTAGTATCTGTGTTTTTTACAGTTTCTTTTTGTAATTCCATCTCTCAATTCCTTTACCTACCGGTCGGTATATGAATTTAATCAGCGAACGAATGAACTGCAAATTATTTCATAGAAAAAAGCCCGGTCAGCAACAAACCGGGCCTCTTGTAATCAAAATATTTTAATAACTGGAAATTTAATGTAACTCGCTAAAACGCGTGAGCAGAATGGCAATTTTATCCTGGATTAAATTTATTTTAGAGGTAGGCACCGAATAATTGTTGAACATCATTACAAATAGCAGCGGGTTATCGGTGTCCAGCCCTGTGTAACCCGAGAGGGCTCGCATATGCCGCACGTAGCCGGTTTTGGCATGTACCCTGCCCTCGGCCAGTGTATGGCGCATTCTCCTCTCCAGCGTTCCGTCAACGCCGGCTATAGGGAGTGATTCCAGAAAATAGTTAAAATAGGGGTGATAATACATAAAACGCAGCAATGTGGCCGTTGCTATGGGTGCCACAAAATTTTTACGTGACAGCCCTGAACCATCCACATTCACAAAGTGTTCATCTGCAACACCGATGGAATTCAAAAATTCATGAACCACCTTTGCGCCACCCTCGAAGGACCCCTCGCCCTTAAAAGTTGCGCCCAACGTTTTCAACAATTGTTCCGCGTAAAAATTGTGGCTTGGCTTGTTGACCACTTTAATGATTTCTGCCAGAGGCGG
>CAYNLJ010000440.1:0-2135 GCA_964398005.1 uncultured Caldithrix sp.
ATCGAAATGCAAAGTTTTAAGCAGAATATCTGCTTTGTAGGACATTCCCATGTGCCGGTTATCTTCAATCAACAGGCTTCTTTTAAAAAAGATATCGTCATTGAACCAAATCAAAAATATATCGTTAATGTAGGAAGTGTCGGACAACCACGAGATGGTGATCCACGTTTAAGCTTTGTCCTGTTTGAGCCGGAAACAGGGCAAATTAAATATGTACGGCTGGAGTATGAAGTTAACAAGACTTATGAAAAGATAATTAAAAGTGGGTTACCACCATTTTTAGCTGAGAGATTATTAAAGGGGTATTAAGAGAAAATGATTCAAAATTTTATTACAAAAATTTTTGGGACCAAACACGAACGGGACGTCAAAAAACTGTGGCCTATTGTTGAACAAATCAATCAATACTATGAACAATTCCACAAGTTGAGTGATGAGGAAATCCAGAAAAAAACAGAGGAATTTAAACAACGTCTGGCAGAGGGTGAGACTTTAGATGATATTTTGCCCGAAGCTTATGCAGTTGTTAAACAGGCTTGTAAACGTTTGTTAGGTAAAAAATGGCTGGTCGTCGGGCGTGAAGTAACCTGGGATATGGTGCCTTTTGATGTTCAGCTGATTGGTGCTATTGTACTGCATCAGGGCAAAATTGCAGAAATGGCCACCGGTGAAGGTAAAACCCTGGTCGCTACCATGCCATTGTACTTAAATGCATTGGAAGGTAAAGGCGCTCATTTGGTTACGGTGAACGATTATCTGGCTCAGCGTGATGCGGAATGGATGGGTGAAGTTTACAAATTTCTTGGTTTAACCGTTGGGGTAATCCTGAACAATATGGATGCGCGGCAGCGTCGTGAAGCTTACAATTGTGACATCACTTACGGCACCAATAATGAGTTTGGCTTTGACTATTTGCGTGATAATATGTCTTCGTCACCTGATGAAATTGTCCAGATTCGTGGGCATCATTATGCCATCGTGGATGAGGTAGATAGTGTCTTAATTGATGAAGCCCGAACACCATTGATTATCAGTGGTCCGGTGAGTGGCGACACAACCGCTCAACGATATCGCGAAATGAAACCCTATGTGGAACGTTTGGTGGCCAGCCAGAACCGCCTGGTTAACCGCATGATTATGGAAGCGGAAGAACTACTGAAACAGGGTAAAGAGCGTGAGGCTGGTGTTAAATTGTTCATCGCCGAACGCGGAGCCCCAAAACATAAACGCCTTCTGAAACTGTATCATGAAAAAGGGGTGAAGACTTTAGTTCAACAGGTAGAAAATGATTACTACCGGGATAAAGGTCAGAATAAGGTATCTGATGAGACTTATTTTGGTGATTTGTATTATATCATAGATGAAAAAAATCATATTATTGATTTAACTGAAAAAGGCCGGGCAGAAATGAACCCGGCTGATCCGGATATGTTTGTCTTGCCGGATTTGGGCGAAGAGATTGCCAAAATCGAAAATGATGAAAGCCTTTCTTACGAAGAAAAAGTCATCCGCAAAGAAGAAGTGCATAATCTCTTTTCCGAACGCAGCGAAAAATTGCAGAACATTTCCCAATTATTGCGCGCCTACACACTTTATGAAAAAGATCAGGAATACGTTGTTCAGGATGGTAAGGTTCAGATCGTTGATGAATTTACCGGTCGTATTTTGCATGGACGTCGATACAGCGATGGATTACACCAGGCCATTGAAGCCAAGGAAAATGTACAGATCGAAAAAGAGACTCAAACGCTGGCCACCATTACCTTACAAAATTATTTCCGCATGTACGACAAGCTGGCCGGTATGACCGGTACGGCGGAGACCGAAGCCGCTGAATTCTGGGAAATCTACAAATTAGATGTCGTGGTAATTCCGACCAATAAGCCGGTCATCCGTAAGGATTATGAAGATGTGGTCTACCGCAGTAAGCGTGAAAAATACAATGCGGTTATTGAAAAAATTATTGAAGAACGTGAGAAGGGCAGACCCGTACTGGTAGGTACAACCACGGTAGAAGTTTCTGAAATTTTAAGCAGAATGCTTAAACGTCGGGGCATCCCCCACAATGTTTTAAATGCTAAGCACCATGCGCGAGAAGCCGAGATTATCGCGCACGCCGGAGAACCACGTGCCGT
>CAYNLJ010000441.1:0-2125 GCA_964398005.1 uncultured Caldithrix sp.
ATCTTTATTTAATTCCCAGTTCTTTCAGGATATGATTTGCTTCTGCAAATTTTTCGGTAACAAACAGCACGTAACGAATATCCACATTAATGGCCCGTTGAATGCCATCCAAAAACTGCCAGTCGCCGGTTAAAGCTTCCCAGTTACCGTCAAAGGCAATGCCGATTAACTCGCCCCTGGCATTAAACACCGGACTACCGGAATTACCGCCAGTAATGTCGCACTCGTTCAGGAAAGCCACCGGCACATCGTTCAGCCTTTCATCCTGCCACTGACCGTAATCTTTGGACTGATAAAGTTGTTTCAATTTTTCCGGTACAATAAAGGGCCATTCGCCGGTTTCCTTTTCCATGACACCGGTCAAAGTAGTAAACGGTTTGTACCAAACGGCATCGCGGGGCGTGTAACCGGAAATTTTTCCGTAGGTAAAACGGATGGTGCCATTTGCGTCCGGATAAAATGGTTTTTTCTCGAAAGCCATCAGCAGTTCAATCCATTGCTTGTTCAGTTCTCTCAATTCCGCCTGATCTTTTTCTTCATCTTTGCGGTTCTTTTCAATTTCAGGCTGTAAAGCTCTGGCCATGCGGATGAAGGGATCATCCATTTTGTTTAGTTCTTCCACACTTTTTTCGTACAAAGAAGAAGCAAACTGAACATCGGTCAATTTGGTTTTAGCGTAAGCCTGTTCAATGAAATCATCTACCGAAGCATATTCTTTAAAAATAAAATCCAGTCCCTTAATGCGCTGGTCTTCCGGCAGGGCTTTTAATTTTAACAACATGCGTTTCAGCAGGGCTTTGTCAATTTCAGGCGCGTAACTCATGTAGCGATATTTTAAACGTTTGACGGATCGCTGTACATCCTTTTCGGAGAACATGGGATTGCGTTCATCTTCGGGTTTGGCTCGTTCATAGGCCACACCGTAGATGGAATTGGCAATGGCTGGAATGGTGCCTGCCAAAAAGCGGAAACGGCTTAAAAAGAAATTCCTCTCAAAAGACTGAACCGATTTGTTAAATTTCTTTTCAAAGCGGGTCAACAAATCGCCATACTGTTTTTTCAGCTTTGGGTTGCTGTTTACGAACTGCTGCACCTGTTCTTCCAACTCTTTCTTCTTTTCCAGCAAATGAATGCGTTTCATGCCTTCCAGATTGCCCTGGTAGTTTTTGAGGCTGTTGTTCAGCCATTTGGTCGTGCCTACCGCTTTAATCTCCAATTCTTTGGATTGCTTGCCGATTTCGTCCAGCATGTTAATAATATCCTGGAACTCACTGATGGAAAGCGGATAGACTTTGTTTAAGTAGAAATCAATAGCAAACGATGTTGAATAGCGATTGGTTCTTCCCGGGAAACCAATGATGAAAGTAAAATCCCCGTCTTTGATCGGTGTTTGGGCAATTTTAATCCAGCGTTTGGGTTTGAAAGGCACATTTTCTTTGGCGTAAGGCACGCCTTTACCATCCGGGCTGGTGTAAATGCGCAAAAAGGAAAAATCACCGGTGTGTCTCGGCCACATCCAGTTGTCCACATCGCCACCGTAGTTACCGATGGCCCGGGGAGGAATAAAGACCATGCGTACGTCTTCGAACTTCTGGTACTTGAACAGAATGTACTGTTTTCCGGAATACATGCTGGCAATGCGAACGTCAAGGTCCTCGCGTTGATTTTCGATTTCTTCTTCCATCTGCTTTACACGTTTTTCGATGGCTTTCATGCGTTTAACCGGGTCTTTAATTTTGTCCATGCCCTTAAGTACCTGATCGGTCACATCTTTCATTTCCAGCAGAACGCGCGCCACATATCCCGGAGCCGGAAGTTCCTCATCTCGTGTTTTGGCTAAAAAGCCATTGGTCAAATAGTCCGTACCACCTGTTGAGGCACGTTGCACGGCACCAAAGGCAACGTGGTGATTGGTTAAAATCAGGCCATCGGGCGAAACTAATTCTGCCGAGGCTCCGCCTAAATTGACCACTGCCGAAGCCAGACCAATTTCTCCGGGCTGGTAGATTTCTTCTACCGGAATTTCCAAACCTTTTTCCTTTAAATTCAACTGTGACAGCTGATTAAGAAGCCACATGCCTTCATCAGCCTGCACCGTAAAAATTAAACTCAGGACCAGAAAAGT
>CAYNLJ010000442.1:0-2122 GCA_964398005.1 uncultured Caldithrix sp.
TGTTCTTTCAATAGTTTTTCCTTTTTCAGCAAAAGTTCGGCAAACCCTTGCCCTACATGCCCAAATCCAATCATTAATAGTTTGACATCCATATTTTTTCCTCCTTCATTACTTTGGCGCAAAGTATCAAAAATCTGAAAGTGTTTCAAATTTCTGATGATTTTTTTCAGCCGCAAATCCTCAAATAACCTTATTTTGCAATGATCTTAATTCTGGCATTAAATTTGTTTATCCTGATATGAATGAATCATTCACATCAACGAGGTTACCTATGAAATGGCTTCATGCATTGTTACTTGTATTTTTATTGATCTTTATGGCTCAGGCTCAGTTTTCCAAGGATCAGGTTCAGGAAAAGCAATTTGAAAACAGCACGCTTTACTTTCAACGTTTTTACCTGAACACTTTTGGATTGGTCAATTTTTCTGCGGTAGCGCCCGGCTTTTTCGAAGATTCCTTTACGCGGTTAAAACTCAATCCAACCTTTGGCCTGCAGGATTCCAGTCGTCTAAGCCAGTTTTACATCGACTTTCGCAGCGAACGGGAAGAAGAACTGCCCCACCAGTTTGTCATGCCCCTGTACGATGCCACGCGCATCGGTACGGCTGAATCTTTCATTCCACCTGACCCGCGCTGGTACCGTGTTTCGCGTTCCGAACCGGAACCGGTGCTTTCGGCCGGAATCCGCAGCTGGCTTGCTTCAAAACTCCATCTGACCTTGACTTACCAGTTAATCTACAAGGAAGAACCTTTTTACCGGCAGCCCGTTTACTTCTACTCCTACAATCCTTATTACGATGCCTTTAATCAACGACTGGTACCGGCCGAAGTGGGAATTCCCTCGGTCATCCGCAACCAGCAAAATGACCAGGCTTTGACGCGTGCCCACCTGCTGGCAGGCTATCTGGCTTACCGTTTAAACTCGGCTTTTGATTTAGGCTTTGGCACTGATTTTGTCAGCCACAAACGCCAGGCCGAATACCTTTCGCTTTACAACGGTGAATACGGTCAGGATGCTTTTACTTCCTTGCAAAACAATCGCAACTTAAACTACCACCACAACGATTATTTTGCCGGCATCAACTGGCGGGCAAGTTCTGACTGGCAATTTGGCTGGCAGATTGGAAGGTTAAAAGGAAATGTCAAACAACATGAAGTATTGGATGATACCAGCCATTACTCAAATGAAAATGGATTTAATTTTTCGCACCTGACCGAATCATCGAATTACCAGCACGAAGGACAAAGCTACTATTCCACGCTTACTTTTCAGTACGAGGCCAATCAGCAAAACAAAGTGTTCGGTTTTTTGAATTACAGCCGTCTGCAAAACGACATCACCAACTCAGCTAATACGCGCAGCCTGGCCCGCGCCGAGTACAATTTCCAGAATGGCCTGGAGTACAGCCTGCATCAGAATCGTTCTACCCTAACCGACGACCGTCGCAGCAGCGGTGACTTAAAGGAAAATTTCCTGGAAACCATGATTACGGTCTTTATGAAACAATCATCCAAAACCCGGATGCATTTTGGCCTTTACTACTCTTATCTGGATGGCCGTAAAAAAATAACAGAACCACTCTTCTATGAAGCCTATTCTTCCTATTACAATGAAGGCGACAATCAGAACGGGCACTATCTTTACCAGAACACTATTCTGCACCGTGAAGACAAAACCCTTTACTGGACCTATCGTTACACGCAGCAAAGCATCCAGATGCCGATTTACTGGTGGCATAAAATGAATAACAATCTGGCCTTTTTCACCATCATTAACAAACTCTGGAAAGCCTGGGAAACGGACGAAGAGACCAATGCCTACTACAAAGAACGATACCTGTTGCACGATGGTCAGGAAGAAATCAAGCAAAATTTTATGGAACGTTACGATGTCGGTCCCGGTCGCCATTTTACGGAAGACCAGGCCGATCTAGCCCTGGGCTTTGAAGTCTTTTTGCTGAAAAACGTAACCATCCGCTATCTGGTCAATCCCGACTTCCTGGATGGAGACATGAACATTAGTCAATGGTGGCTAAGCCTCAGCGCACGGTTTTAGTTGAATGGTTGAATAGTTGAATAGGTGTTATGTTTAAAAGTCAAAGGGACCCGGTGTGCAGTTGTC
>CAYNLJ010000443.1:0-2118 GCA_964398005.1 uncultured Caldithrix sp.
CAAAGTGCGCAATCTTTTCGTTATTTTGATTATTACGACAATCCCCGACAGGAAGCGGGACATCGAAAATTGCGCGTTGCCCTGGTGGATGCGGAAATCTATCATTATGGCTGGGTACGTCCTCCCCATCTGATGCAGAATAAATCGCGGGCTTTGAACACCGTGCATTGGGGGCGCAAAAAGGCCGAAGATTATTATGCCAGGGCTCCCAAAGAATTTGATTACGGCCCCTTAAACCTGTTAGGTGTTTTTGAGGAATCGCATCCTGCGGTAATGCAGGAACGAATAGCTAAGATGGATTGGAAAGCGAAACTGCAATATGACGGGCCTCCGAACAAAAACCGGGCGCCCCATAAGCATGAGCGATTAAAGTACAAATTTATTACTTTTCTGGAACGCAAAATTTTTCATAGACCAATTGGCGGTTTCAGGAATTATGTGTTGTTAAAAGATGTTTAACATTGGGAACAAAACGAACAGGAAATCGTTTTTAACAGTGGTTAAGTGCGGAATAGGCTGAAATAAAAATTTACTTCAAAACCGCTTAAGATTTGCAATATTCAATAAATATATTTAAATTAGGTTTTTGCTGATTGTGGTTAAAAGTGGGTCCTGGAACCCACTTTTTTGTTATGGAGAGAATTAAATGGAGCTGAAAGAAAAGTTGATTGCAATTGTTCAGCCAATTTGCGAGGCCGAAGGCTTTTATTTGCTAGATTTAAAAGTAAGCGGGTCGCCACGTAAGCCTGTGTTTCAGGTATTCGCCGATAATGAAAAGGGAATTACGCTGGACGATTGTGTGCATCTTTCGCGTAAAATAGAAGATGAACTGGATTTCAGGGAGGACTTGCCCAGGAATTATCGGCTGGATGTTTCCTCTCCGGGAGTGGAACATCCATTACGTTTTGACTGGGAGTTTAAAAAGAATATGGGACGCCAGCTGGTAGTAAAGTATTGGGTGGAAGAAAAGCTCTGGCGTGATGTGGGGAAGCTGGTAGATTTTTCGGAAGAGATGCTCTTGCTGGAAACAAAACATGGTGTAAAAGAAATTAAGAGAGAAAATATTGAACAAGCAAAAGTTAAATTACAATGGTAAAAATCGGGAGTGTGGCAGATGAATATTGAAATAATGGAAGCCATCACACAAATTGCTAAAGATAAGCGGATCGATAAAGATCATTTAAGGGATATTCTGGAGTCGATTTTTCTGAATATGATCGAAAAACGGTATGGGACTACAGAAAACTTTGATGTGATTGTTAATATTGACAAAGGTGATATTGAAATTTATCAGGAAAAGACGGTCGTTGAAAAAGTGACCGATCCGGTAAGTGAGATTGATCTGGAATCTGCCCGTAAAATCGATCCTGATGTTGAGATTGGTGAAGAGATCGTAGAAGTAATCGATCCGCAAATGTTTGGCCGTCGATTGATTGCCTCTGCCAAACAAAATTTAGGCCAGAAAATTCGGGATTTTGAACGCGAGCACGTTATTGAGGAATACAAAAACCGAATCGGGGAAATTATTATCGGAGATATTCATCAAATCAACAGTCGCGGCATCTATATCAATCAGGATAAAACCGAAGTCTTTTTGCCACGCAGTGAAAAGATTCCGAATGAAATTCTGCGTCGTGGACAGACGGTACGTGTTCTGATTAAAGAAGTGGTAGAAGATCAGAAAAAAGGTCGCGGACCAGAAATTATTGTCAGTCGTGCAGACAAACGTTTCCTGATTCGCCTGTTTGAACTTGAAGTGCCTGAAATTTACGACGGCATAGTGGAAATTAAATCTGTAGCCCGTGATCCCGGGGAGCGGGCTAAAATTGCCGTGGAATCGATTGATCGCCGGATCGATGCGGTTGGTGCCTGTGTGGGTATGAAAGGGGTGCGTATTCAGGCTGTAGTGCGCGAACTCAATGGCGAAAAAATCGATATAATCAACTATTCGAGTGAACCGGAAATTTTTATTGCCCGCGCCTTAACGCCGGCCAAACCAATTAAAGTCATTGTAAATGAAGAAGAAAAAATGGCGGTCGCTATTATACGCGATGATGAAATTTCGTTGGCCATTGGTAAAGGCGGGCAAAATCTTCGCCTGGCTTCAGAATTGACAGG
>CAYNLJ010000444.1:0-2104 GCA_964398005.1 uncultured Caldithrix sp.
CCTAATTCCAGAATCGGGAAAAGATCGGTTAAATAGTCGCGCAACACATTGCCGGTTACAGAAATGGTGTCCAGTCCTTTGCGCACCCGATCAAGCGTAAAACGCATGGCATCGTCCGGACGCATGATGCGAATATCCAGGCCGCTGGTATCTTGTTCTTTTAAATAAGCTTCTACTTTCTTGATTAATTGAGCATCATGACCCCGTCGATCATCAAGCCAGAAGATGGCCGGGTTACCAGTTACCCTGGCTCGTTTTACGGCCAGTTGAACCCAGTCTTTAATAGCAATGTCTTTTGCCTGACACATGCGGAAGATATCGCCTTTTTCAACCTGCTGTTCCAAAATTACGTTTCCATTTTCATCAACACAGCGAATCAGGCCATCACCCAGTGCTTCAAAGGTTTTGTCGTGGGAACCGTACTCTTCAGCCTTTTTTGCCATCAAGCCCACATTGGAAACATTACCCATGGTCGCCGGGTCGAACTGTCCGTTGCGTTTGCAATCATCAATGACCACCTGATAAATAGTTGCGTAACTACGATCAGGAATCAAAGCCAGTGTGTCCTGCAACTCGCCGTTTTTGTTCCACATCTTACCACCATCGCGGATGACCACCGGCATGGAAGCATCAATGATTACATTGTTGGGGACATGCAGATTGGTAATGCCTTTGTCGCTGTCCACCATAGCCAGGTCGGGACGCTTTTCGTAAACGGCATTGATATCGGCTTCAATTTCTTTTCTTTTTTCTTCGGGCAGTTTCTGGATTTTTTGTAAAATATCAGCCAGACCGTTATTGACATTGGCCCCGATCTCTTTCAGGGTTTCAGCATGTTTTTCCAAAGCATCTTTGTAATAAACCGAAACCGCATGACCAAACATGATCGGATCGGAAACTTTCATCATGGTCGCTTTTAGATGCAGAGACAGCAGCACATCATCTTTTTTGGCTTCTTCAATTTTCTCCTCGTAAAATTTGCGCAATTCGCGTACGTTCATTACAGCGGCATCGACCACTTCTTTTTCTTCCAGCGGCAGGCTTTCCTTGAGGATGGTAACCTGACCATTTTTATCAACAAACTCAATGCGTGTCTGAGCAGCCCGATCCATAGTAACGGATTTTTCACTCCCGTAATAATCGCCTTTTTCCATGTGGCCAACGCGGGTTCTGGAGCCTTCCTTCGGCCATGGTTTCATCAGTTTGTGTGGATTTTTTTTGGCAAATTGTTTTACGGCCGGTGCAGGACGACGATCGGAGTTTCCTTCACGCAAAACCGGATTCACTGCAGAGCCAAGAACTTTGGAAAAACGTGCCTGCAATGCCTTTTCTTCCTCTGTCTTTGGTTCTTCAGGATAATCTGGAATATTAAATCCTTTTTCCTGTAATTCTTTAATGGCTGCCTGTAATTGTGGGACCGAAGCACTGATGTTTGGCAATTTAATGATGTTGGCATCCGGATTTTGCGTTAGATCACCTAATTCTTTAAGGGCATCCGGCACCCGTTGTTCTGCTTTTAAATAATCCGGAAAATTGGCCAGAATACGCCCTGCTAAGGAAATGTCCTTCACTTCAAATTCAATGCCTGTTCCTTTGGTGAATGCTTTTAAAACAGGCAACAGCGCAAAACTGGCTAAATAAGGCGCTTCATCAGTTTTTGTCCAGAAAATTTTGAATGGTTTCATGATGCTCCTCAAAATTTTGATGATTTTACCAAAAAAATTTATTTGAAATTTTCAATATTTAATCATCATTATCAGTTTTTCGAATTTACCCAAAAAATATTGTTAGATGCAATAATGATTTGGAGACAATTTCGGGCTGTATTCAACATAAATTAACGATCAGCAGTCCAAAGGCATAAGTGTAAATGGCCTTACGATTAAAGTCATTTTTCGAAAATGCACTTAATATAATTTAATGTACTCACTTTAAATTCTGTAAACCTATTTCAGGACTTGACACTTGACAAAGTTTGAAGTTTGAAGTTTGAAGGGGGAAGGGTGAAGGGTGAAGCGGGAAGTGTGAAACCAATAAAGTCGCACTACTTTTCCGGAAGGCTGAACAGCCTGGCCAATTTGTAGTCAAGTACGTAATCGTTGGC
>CAYNLJ010000445.1:0-2099 GCA_964398005.1 uncultured Caldithrix sp.
TTGACTTTGTCCAGGCTTTCCGGGTAACTGGCTAAATTCAGGAAATCAATGATGTAGGGAACGGTGGAGATTAAGAACAATGTACGGTACTGATGGGTAAAAAAGATGACGCCGGCCGCCAGTAAAGAACTGAGGGCCGAACCGATTTGGCTCCAGGACCGGGTACGGCCGTAGAATTGTGTTTTTAATGAAGTCCAGTTGTGCTCTTCCAAAAAACGCAGGATCATGGCTTTGTGTGTTCCGGATCGAAAAGCCTCTCCAAAACCGAAAAATATCATGGCTGTGGCAAAAATCCAGAAGGCTGAACCAAAATAAAAAACAAAAAAGGAGAAGATGTAAGAGCCAAAAGAAAAAAGCATGGCCTTTTTGCGGCCGAAAGTGTCGGCTACCAGGCCTGAGGGAATTTCGAACACATTTTTTGATATTTCCCGGATAGAATAAAGCAGCCCGATTTGCAAATAGGAGAGTCCCGCTTCGCGAAAAATGAGAATTAAAAAAGCGTCAAAAAATCTCAGGTTTTTAAAGAAACCATAGGCGCAAAATTTGTAATACTGAAGATTTTTAAAAGGTTGCACTGTCCGTTCCTGAATTTAAAATCCCGTTAACTTTCCTGATCTCTGCCCGTTACTGAAAACCCATCACTACCTGTTTCTTTTTCGAAGTTAAAAATTTAGTTAAATTGCCCACGGGCATTTGGAAGAAATTAGGTTTTTTTGTAAACTAATTCAATAAAACAAAAAGAGGAGAAAAATTGGCCTTTGTTGTTCGTTTTGCTCCAAGTCCCACCGGTCATTTGCACGTAGGCGGTGCCAGAACAGCTATCTTCAACTGGTTGATTGCTCAAAAAAGTCAGGGCCGTTTTTTACTGCGTATTGAAGATACCGATATTCAAAGAAGTACCCTGGAATCGACACAGCAAATTTTAAGAAGCCTGCAATGGTTAGGTCTGCATTGGGATGATGAGATTTTTTATCAAAGCCGGAATCGGTCAAGACACGTTGCATTAGCCCATCAACTGGTGGAACAGGGAAAAGCCTATCGCTGTTTTTGCAGCAAGGAAGAGCTGGAAGCCAAGAGACGTCACTTTGAAGCACTTAAAATAAATAAACGCTACGATGGCACCTGTCGTCATTTAAGCCAGCAGGAAATTGAAAAAAATCTTAAACAAAAGTTACCTTTTGCCATTCGTTTTAAAGTTCCGCAAGGCCAGGTAGAGATCGATGATTTAATTCATGGTAAGGTGGTCGTAAATAATGAAACACTGGATGATTTTATTATTGTGCGTTCAGACGGCAGCCCGGTTTACCAGTTAGCTGTTGTTGTAGATGACCATGACATGGGCATTAATCTGGTGTTGCGCGGGGATGATCACTTGCCCAATACCAACAAGCAAATTTTGTTGTATCAGGCTTTTAACTGGTCAGTACCGCAGTTTGCGCATGTACCATTAATTTTAGGTCCGGATAAAAAACGACTTTCCAAGCGCCATGGGGCCACTTCGGTGGAAGAATTTCAAAATCAGGGGATCTTGCCCGAAGCATTGTTTAATTATCTGTGCCTGCTTGGCTGGGCGCCTGGCACCGATCAGGAAATTTTTACGAAAGAGGAACTAATACAAACCTTTGATGTACGACGTATTAATAAAACGGCTGCCGTTTTTGATGAAAAGAAATTATTGTGGATGAATGCAAAATACATGGCTCAATTGGCAGAAGAGGAATTATTTAGCCGTGTAAGACCTTTTTTAATCGAGGAAATATCGGATTTAACTGAAATTAAACCGGATCAAAGATTGTTGTATTTAATCAAATTGCTGAAGATTCGTTCCAGCACTTTAAAAGAACTGGCAGATGGATTGAAGCTTTATTTTCGTGATCCCGTTGATTATGAAGAAAAGGGAGTGCGTAAATTCTTTCTGAAGGAACCGGGTTTACAGCTTTTACTCGATCTTTATGATTTTTTTGATAAAAAACCGGATGCTTTTTTTGAAGACATTGAATGGATTGAAAGAGAGTTACGGGGACTGGCTGAGCAGAAGGGACTATCGGCCGGCAAATTGATCCACCCCTTACGGCTGGCCTTAACCGGCCGTACTGCCA
>CAYNLJ010000446.1:0-2091 GCA_964398005.1 uncultured Caldithrix sp.
AAATCTAATACCAATAAAATTTCCGGCTAAAGCCGATTTTTTTGTGGGGCATCTCTATTAACCACTATCTAAAGATAGTGGCTATTGAGTTAATTAAACGGCAGCAACGAAAATAGTGATAGGAGTGCTATTTTTTTCTGTTCTCTTCTCAATTTCTGTTTTTATTAGCCGGTATTGGAAGATTTATGATTTAATAGCTCAATAACCCCCAGCCTCAGCTGGGGGAAAACGAAAATATTAAAGCAAATTTGGGTTTCAGCTTAAATTCTATTCACTTAAATTTTCGGCTAAAGCTGTTTTTTCGGGAACCTTTCTGAACCATAATCTAAAGATAGTGCTATTGAGCGCCATAAACTTCAGTTTTACTCAGAAAATTGGTAAATACGGTAAAAAGCATTCTTACCCTGGCTACAGACCAATTTCAAATAATAATCAGTTCGTAATTCATTTTAATGATTGGTGGTTAAATTTTGCAGGATAGTCCGCTTTATCAATAAATTATTGACTCATTAGCTTCCCTTTGGTATTTTCAAACTTTTAATGGGCAAAAAGGAGGACCAGACCATGAAATCCATTAAAACCGACAAGGCTCCGGCGCCAATCGGTCCCTACTCACAGGCAATTGAATCCAACGGCCTAATCTTTACCTCAGGCCAGATTGCCATCGATCCCAAAAGCAATACGTTAATTGATGGCGATGTGGTTGCCCAGGCCAAGCAGGTGTTTGAGAATCTGAAAGCGGTTCTGGAAGCAGCCGGTTCGGATTTAAACCATGTGGTCAAGACCACCATTTTCCTGAAAAACATGAATGATTTTGGTCAGGTGAATGAAATTTACGCCCAATATTTTGGTCAGGCGGTTCCGGCACGTTCCACGGTGGAAGTAGCTCGTCTGCCCAAAGATGTTTTAATCGAAGTGGATTGTATTGCAGAGAAAAAATAGGGTAGCCTTTGAATTATTATTTTATTGTAAATCCCGTGTCCGGCAGAGGCAAGGGGAAAGTATTAGGCGAACGTTTAATCGACCGTTTGACACGTTTAAGCATCGATTTTGATATCCATTGGACTGAACGACCGGGGCATGCTATTGAACTGGCCGAAAAGGGCGCACAGTCGCACGCGGTTGTGGTGTCGGTTGGTGGCGATGGAACGTTGAACGAGGTGGTCAACGGGCTTGCAGGACAACAAGCTGCGTTGGGAGTCATTCCTGTTGGCAGCGGCAATGATTTCGCCCGGGCACTCAATATCCCGTTTCATTTTGAACAGGCACTGCAAGTGTTACTACAGGGACGCAAGAAACATGTAGATTTAGGTAAAGCCAATGAACGCTATTTCCATAACGGGGTAGGCATCGGCTTTGATGCCTGGGTGGTGCATACCAGTCTGGGTGTTAAGCGATTAAGAGGCAACGCCATTTACCTTTATTCGGTTTTGCGGACTTTAATGAACTACCAGCCGGTGCCATTGGAACTCAGCTTTAATGGCACGGTAAAGGTAGATGATTATTTTATGGTTTCGGTAGGAAATGGGGTCAGTATGGGCGGGGGCTTCTATTTAACACCCGATGCGGAAATTAATGACGGCTTATTCGATCTGTGCTTAATCCAGAACATGCCGGTGGTTTCCATCCTGAAAAATCTGATTAAAGTTTACAGTGGCAAACACAAAGAAGATCCGCGCGTTGAAATGACCCGTACCGACAAGCTGACCATTGCCTCCAGACAACCGTTTGCCGTACATGTGGATGGCGAATTACTTTCGCTGAAAGTTGATAAGTTGGAAATCGAAATCATTCCCCGTGGATTAGAAGTTATCTGTTGATGAAAAAGAAGACGTTCCGTTTCCTGTTGTTTGTTGTATTGTCGGTAATGTTTTGCTGGCCAGGCTGGAACAGCCTGCAGGCGCAGGATTCTACAGCCACTGCAGCTAAAATATTAAATCCCTACTCTACCACGTTAAAATCTTTGGTGATTCCAGGCTGGGGACAGGTCAATCAGGAACGATTGTGGGAAGGCGCTGCCTTTTATTTTGCCAGTTTGCACTTTTACTACAACGCTTTTTTCCATCTTTACCATTACAATAAGGGGAATGC
>CAYNLJ010000447.1:0-2064 GCA_964398005.1 uncultured Caldithrix sp.
GTGGCGCCGGGCTTAATAATGCCTGCTTTTTCACGCGCAATGGAAGTTAGGGTGTTGCCCAACTGTTTTTGGTGATCAAAATCGACTGGTGTTAAAACAACGATTTCCGGTTGCACAATATTGGTCGAATCCAGTCTGCCACCCAAACCGGTTTCAATGACGGCCACATCCACTTTTTGTTCAGCAAAATATTGAAAGGCCAGAGCCGTAGTCGTGTCAAAAAAGGTGGCTTTTCGTTGTAAAATGAAATCCTTGTTCCGGCGCCAGAAATCGATAACATAGTCGGGAGAAATTAATGCCTCACCAACGCGAATGCGTTCGCGGTAATCGGTTAAATGAGGGCTGGTAAACAAGCCGCTTTTAAGTCCGTGATGTTGTAGAAGTTGGTGAATGAAAAATGCCGTTGACCCTTTGCCATTCGTTCCGGCGATATGGATGACCGGATATTTTAGATGCGGGTTTCCCAGTCGGTTGGTAAGTGCGCTGATGTTTTCCAGACCGAGCTTAATGGCAAATTCCTGTAAATCGTAAATCTGTTGGATGGTTTCCTGGTAAGTCATTTAATTAAATCAATTTTCCTATGATAAAGCCAATAACAATGCCGATTAAAAACACAACGGTCAAAATTCGATAATTGACCACTTCGGTTGTGTAGCCTTTTTTTATTGCCAAAATAGAGACAAAATAGCCCATGGCATTAAGCAGCCAAAAAAAAGGCAAGGCCAGAATTTTGGCGGCAATGGGACCAATGAGCGGGATGAGGCCAATGATGTTCAGCAACCCAATAAAGGCCTGTGAAATGATACCAAAGATGACAACGGCCCCGCCAATAACCGATTTGTCCACATTAAAATGGATGGCTACCACCACAAAAGTTACAATGATCACCCAGGCCAGAATGGTTTTCCAAAAGGCAAGAATGAAATACTTAAACGAAATACTAAAATTTTTTAAGGGTTTTTTTGAGGATTCTTCCATCAGACGCTTTGTAAAATAGTCTCTTTTGTTAGCTGTTCACTGACCATACCAAAACGGCGTTCGCGACGGGCGTAGTCCCAAATAGCATCCACAAACTGAGATTTCCGGAAATCAGGCCAGGGCGTCCGGGTAAAATAGATTTCGGCGTAGGCAATTTGCCAGAGGAGAAAATTGCTGATTCTTCGTTCGCCACCGGTGCGGATGATAAGATCAGGGTCGGGTTGGTCGGCTGTGTAAAGTTGCCGGCTGACCAGTTGTTCATCAATTTCATCGGCTTCAAGTAACCCCAGTTTAACCTGTTGGGCCAACTGTTTAAATGCATCGACCAGTTCCTGGCGGCCACCGTAACTTAAGGCTACATTTAAAGTGAGGCCGGTGTTGTCTTTGGTCATTTCCACGGCTTTTAGCATGGCATTACGTGCGTAATCGGGCAGTTTGTCCAGATGGCCGATGGTCAATATTTTTACATTTTGATCCATTAAGCGTTTAATTTTGCGATTAATGGTAGTCACCAGAAGTTGCATCAGGGAGGCTACTTCCCAGCTGGGCCGGCGCCAGTTTTCTTCGGAAAAGGTGTAGATGGTTAAATAATCGATGCCTAATTGCCCACAGGCTTCAACCACGCTTTCGACTGAATTGACGCCTTCGTTGTGGCCGGCAACGCGGGGCAGTCCACGGCGTTTGGCCCAACGACCATTGCCATCCATAATAATTCCCACGTGACGTGGAATATTACCAGTTTCTTTTATGATCTGAATCTTTTCTTCTAATTTCAAAGTTCACCTGATTTCAAATTTTACAAATTACAATCTTTTAAATTACAAATTAATTTATGATTTATCAAATGGATTGTTCCGGCAATATTTGATCATCGGTTTAAAATAAAGAAACATAATCATGTTTTTAGAATTTTTACATGTAGTCCGGCCCAAAGGTGTGGGGCCAGCAGTCGAAAAAATTTCCAGCGACCGGAAATTACCGATCTCCTCTTCTTTTTTGCAATGGTCTTTAGAATGGAGCGGGCTGCTTTGTCAGCAGAAATGGCTAAAAATTTTCGCCGTTGTCCGGCAATCATGGGTGTTTCAA
>CAYNLJ010000448.1:0-2058 GCA_964398005.1 uncultured Caldithrix sp.
AACATTTTCATTCAATTTGTTAAAAACAAGGAGATAAGTCATGGCAAAATATTGTAGAGAGGTCCAGGAATGGATTGAAGAAGAAATTGAAAAACCAGTAGACGAATGGATCGAAAAAAGGGTAAAAAAATGCAAGAAAAAGAAATGTAAAAAATGGTGTTTATGTTGTAACAAATGGTTCTGCTGGATAGAAACAACCTTTGAGAAAGTTGTAAAATGGGTAGTCGTTACGGTCGGCAAATGGGTTACCAGAACCGTTTGCGAAGTTGTACACACAACCTTAGATATTATTGGCCTTTTTTTAGGACTGATATTTTCGATCCCATTAATTGGCAGATTAATTAAGGAACTCTGGAACCTTATTTCCGAGGTCGCGAATCGTATTTTAGGTGTCTTAGATCTAATTTTATGCATATTTGGCGTGAGTTGGACTAAAAAACTCAGAATTTGCATAATCATTCTGAGGGATGAAAAGAATACTCCAACATCCACCCCTGAAAAATTGAAACCTGAAATAAAAAAAGCACAGGAGATTTACAGGAATGCTGCAAATATACATTTAATTGTTGAAGGTATTTATACCGTTGATAATGCATCACCAAGTAGTAATCTAGATGTAGGTTGTGGATTCAATGGATGGATCGAAGATTTAGGACTGGTGGGAAGTTATTATGAGAGGGTAGCCAATTCTAAATGTTTTGACAGTAATTCCCAAAGATTAACCGGATGGGCTGCTCCTGTTATTGTATTCGCAGTTCGTAGTGTTACGGGAACAGCAGCTGGTTGTTCGTTAGGTCCATTCTCAGATTATGTTACCATAGAAGGTGCGAACCCGGAATGCCTTGCTCATGAAATAGGACATGCTTGTACTCTGCCCCACAATTCTGAAAAAAATAATTTGATGAATCCAACCTGTGGGGGTACGAAGCTTAATAAATTACAAAAATGCATCTTAAGAAATTCAAGGCATGTAACATTCATCTGATACCACAGATTAACTGGAAGTTACACTTGAACGAACGTTTTAAAATAATGCATTTTACAATGTAATACTTTTTCCCGTAATTAATCTATTATCAGTTTAGGTGTAATTAATAGATCTACATCTTGCAAGGGAGAGGAAAAATGAAACCTGCAATTTTTTTTATTTCCGGACTTATGGTATCATTAACTATCATGAATTGCTCCTTGACAAAGCAACCTTTACCTTCGCTACGGCCAGAATTACGTGCCGAATTGACGGCCTGGATCGAGGAACACGGTACCACACCGGAACAGTACATCGTTTCCAAATTTAAAGACCACGATATTGTCTTTTTAGGCGAATACCACCGCATTCGACATGATGTCCTTCTTGTACAAAACGTGATCCCCATCCTTCATCAGAATGGGGTGTACGATTTAGGGCTTGAATTTCTCCGCTTTTGCGATCAAAAGATCATCGACAGCCTGGTCACAGCAGAAACCTATGATGAAACCCTGGCCAGGAAACTTTTCTGGAATGCCTGGCCATTTTGGGGCTTTAAGGAATATGTCGATATCCTTAAAGTAACCTGGCAACTTAATCGAAGTCTTCCACCGGACGCACGACCTTTCCGGATTGTAGGACTGGGCGGCCGGCAGGACTGGAGCTATGTATGGTCTGAAAAAGACCTTTCAAACGAAGCGATCATGAAAAAAGTATTCCCGGATGGGAATGCTGATCAGGTGATGGCTGAAACTATCGAACGGGAGATTCTGACCAGGGGAGAAAAGGCGCTCATCTACTCTGGCATCAACCATGCTTACACCAAATTTCAGCAACCTGTAGTAGATCAGAAAACCGTTAAACTAATCAGACTTACCAATACGCGCATGGGAAATCGTATTTATGAAAAAATCGGCGATCGATGTTGTACAATTTTTCTTCATGCCCCATGGCCACCGATTACCGGTTACGGTGATCCCTATGTTTATCCCGCAGATGGGGGGATTGATGCCCTTTTTGCAAATTTGCCACCGGAAAAACAGCGTGTCGGCTTTGACATAAAAGGTTCGCCGTTTGGTAAGTTGCACGCC
>CAYNLJ010000449.1:0-2033 GCA_964398005.1 uncultured Caldithrix sp.
ATGATGAATATCTGGAATCAGGAATATGACCACTGGTCGGGCCCCTGGTTTGATGAAAGCCTGCCTTTAAAAGCCTACTACGACTATGTCAGCTACGCTGCTTACACCCCGGATTCCGGTAATTGTGGCACGAACAATAATTTTACCCTGCAGTGGAAAGATGACTTCGATGGGTGGGATCAGAGTCGCTGGGAAAAGGCGACGCACACTTTCCCGGGCAATCTGTGTGATTTTGTGCCTGAAAATGTAATCTTTGAAGATGGTTACATGATCTTGTGTCTGACCGATGAAGAACACGTGGGCGGTCAGGATGTCCAACCGCCGACCATGCTTTGGGTCTGGGCGGTTGAAAGTGAAGTGTTTGCGCAATTTAATGAAGCTTTGGATTCACTGTCTGCAACGAATGTGGCCAATTACACCATTCCAGGAAGTCAGGTATTAAAGGCAGAATTAACTGATAAACGGACGGTGAAGCTAACAACAAGCGGTCTGGAAAAAGACCGCAGTTACAATCTGGTTTGTCTGAATGTAAAAGACTTAAACCAGCCGCCCAATGTGCAAAGAGGCCAGGTAAAATCCTTCCAGCCTTGTTCCTATCTGTCATTTCCGGTTCGAATAAATGTAGGCGGCGACACTTTAGGTAACTTTTTAGCCGATCAGGCCTGGTTCCCCGATCAGTTGTACGGTTTTGAAGACGGTTATGTGGATGAATGGGATCAGCATCCCGAGATTGCCAACACGCAGATGGATTCGCTTTTCTGGACGGATCGGCGTGAGATTGTAAACTACCGTGTGCGTTTGCCCAATGGACTTTATCGTGTTAAATTATGGTTGGCGGAAAATAAATTCCAGCAAGAGGGGGAACGTGTGTTCGACATAGTTATTAACGGTAGTACGGTAGCCGCCAATCTCGACCTTTTTAAAACGTTTGGCTTCCAGACAGCCGGTGAAATTACCGCCGATTCCGTTCTGGTATCTGATGGACTGTTGACGATGCACTTTACAGCGCGGGTAGGGCAAACGGTTTTAAATGCCATCGAAATTGAACCCCTCTCGACGGATCTGCAGACCAATTCTAAAATCCATCAGCCTGAAAATCCGCTGATCGTCAACAATTTCCCCAATCCCTTTAATGCGACCACGCAAATTCAGCTAAAACTAAAACAATCTGGTAAAGTCAAATTAGAAATTTTTAATGTACAGGGACAAAAAGTCTGGCAAAAGCAAGCGGGGCATCTTTCCCCGGGTACTCATTATTTCAGCTGGAACGCTGGTAAACAGGCATCCGGACTTTACTTTCTTAAAAGCACTTTAAATCATTCAATTCAAAAAACCAATAAAATGATTTTAATAAAATAACAGAAAGGAGGGAAAACAAAAAGTAGTAACCGAATTGAATCAATATTTTTAGACGTTTAACGTTAACCAACAAAAGGAGGACTTTTTATGAGTCGTATCTTTCTACTAATTTTGTTGTTGCCATTGTTGATCTTTGCCCAGACGCAGGTGCTGTGGGACGATTTTGATTACGCTCCGGCAGACACCAATTTCTGGTCCTGGTTCGACAACCATGGCGGACAGCACTATCAAACCAATGCCAATGCCGATTCTGCTTTCGGCTGGATTCACTACGATTATGTGAATGATCCGGTTTACACCGGCAATGGCGCCTTCAAAATGGAATACTCCGCGCACAACACCGAAGGTTGGGGTGGTTACACCAAACTGGAACACTGGCATCCTGACTCAAATGGCGTTTATGATTTCTCCAATTACGATTCCATTCTTGTCTGGTACTACAATGCCGTACCGCAAAGCTTACCGGGTCGAGTTCACCTTCGTTTCAACCTGCACGATGTTTCCGATTCCCCAAATGGATTAAACACTTATGATGTGACCGAAACCGAATATTACTATTCTTTCCACTACATTCTGGATGACGAACCCGGCTGGCATGTGTTTAAAATGATTTTGAAAGATGGTCGTGATGATCCCAATATCGATGAATGGGGCGGCCAGGGCTTCAACCGAAC
>CAYNLJ010000450.1:0-2030 GCA_964398005.1 uncultured Caldithrix sp.
TAAACAATTTCAAGGTTAAACTTTTAATTATTTAAGGAGGATTAATGCAAGTAAAGGTTGTTTTAAGAGAAGATGAAATGCCGCGTCAATGGTACAATTTGGCACCCGATCTACCTACTCCCGTTCCCCCACCACTGGGTCCGGATGGCAAACCAATTTCTCCGGACATGCTGGCGCCGGTTTTTCCCATGAATTTAATCGAACAGGAAGTTAGTCAGGAACGCTGGATTGATATTCCGGAAGAGGTGTTAGCTTTACTCTACCGCTGGCGGCCGACTCCTTTACACCGCGCTTACGCACTGGAAAAATATTTAGGCACACCGGCAAAAATCTATTACAAAAACGAAAGTGTTTCTCCACCGGGAAGTCACAAACCGAATACGGCTGTGGCTCAGGCCTGGTACAACAAACAATTTGGCATTGAACGCTTAACCACCGAAACCGGAGCAGGACAATGGGGAAGCGCACTCTCCTTTGCCGGTGCTCTGGTTGGACTGGAAGTAAAGGTGTACATGGTCCGCATTAGTTTCGACCAGAAACCATTTCGCAAAATTATGATGGAAACCTGGGGCGGGAAATGTATTCCCAGTCCAAGTCCTCACACCAATGCCGGGCGCAAAATTTTGGAGGAACAACCAGACACCCCTGGCAGCCTGGGTATTGCCATCAGTGAGGCCATCGAAGAAGCGGTAACCGACCCTTCCGGTAAAACGCGTTATTCGTTGGGCAGCGTGTTAAATCATGTAATGCTACACCAGACCATCATCGGCCTGGAAGTGAAAAAACAGCTGGAAAAAATTGGTGAAAAGAAGGTAGACGTGGTGATTGGTTGTGCCGGTGGTGGCAGTAATTTTGCCGGATTGTCCTTCCCCTTTATTTACGATAAAATCAATGGCGCACAAATCGATATTATTCCGGTTGAGCCGGCTTCCTGTCCTACCATGACCAAGGCGCCTTATTCCTATGATTTTGGTGACACTGCGGAAATGACCCCGCTGTTGCCCATGCATTCCTTAGGTCATGCCTTTATTCCACCGCCCATCCATGCCGGCGGCCTGCGTTACCATGGCATGGCTCCTCTGGTAAGCGGCGCTGTAAGGGATGGCTTAATTACTCCACGTGCCTTACATCAGCTGGAGTGTTACGAGGCAGCCGTTACCTTTGCCCGCACCGAAGGTATTATTGTGGCGCCTGAAACCAGTCATGCCGTGGCAGCTGCCATTCAGGAAGCGAAAAAAGCCAAGGAAGAAGGTAAGGAAAAAGTCATTCTTTTCAATTTGAGTGGTCATGGTCTTATGGATTTAACCGGATATCAGAAATATTTTGACGGCGAGCTGCATGACTACGCCTTACCGGAAGAGGAATTGCAAAAGTCGATTAAAGTGCTTGAAGGATTGCCAAAACCATAGTTCTTCAGATAATTAATTAACGAAAGTTTGCGGAGCTCTTGCGGCTTCGCAAACTTTTTATTTAAGGAGTCAGTAAAATGGAATCCAGCCGAAACCAATACGATGAACTCGATTTGTATTGCCGGAAATTAGGCCATCATGTAAAATTTAAGTATTGTCGTTTTGAAAACTTTGGCAAGTTTTGCAGCAAAGTGCGCGACTGCTGGTTCGAAACCATTCCTATCGATGAATATTTAAAGGCTAATTATTCTGAAGAAGAAATCGCTCATCTTTTCCAACCGCCAAAGTCAAAAATAGTCAGTATTTTTGAACTCATTCAGCAAGCTCAGCAACAAAAATAAAAAACCCCGGGAAATCCGGGGTTTTAATTAGCTTATTTTTCCATCTCTTTTAAGATGTTTTCAATTTCATCCATAATGCGATTCATCTTTTTAAAGGCTTCTTCGTAAGGTACCTTGGTCGTCATGTCCACTCCAACTCTTTGCAGAATGGGAATGGGGTAATCAGATCTTCCGGCGCTCAAAAATTCCCTAACGTATTTATCAGCCATCGGCTTGCCTTCTTTTAATATTTTTTCAGAAATCGCCGTAGAAGCGCAAAGTGAAGTAGCGTATTGGAAGA
>CAYNLJ010000451.1:0-2026 GCA_964398005.1 uncultured Caldithrix sp.
GCCCTGGAATATGGTTTGGGCCGTCCTGTTAATTGCCATAGGAGCCTTTTTGGTCTTGAAGAGTAGTGAGAAAAAATCACCTCCTTCTGTGGAAAAAGAAGGCCCGATCGGTGGAGAAGAAACAAAAGAGGCTGAATTTGAGATCCCGACAACGAAAACACTGTTTCGCTCCAGAAAAGATCGGATGATTGCCGGGGTTTGTGGGGGACTGGCAGAGTATTTTAATATGGATCCTACCATTGTTCGTTTACTCTATGTTCTGCTGACGATTTTCTCCAAAGGACTTGGTATTTTGGCCTACATTATACTAATCTTTGCCGTTCCGGAAGAAAAAGATAATGAGGTGTAAAATGAACAATCAACGAATGACAGGTATTTTATTATTGATAGCCGGTTTTTTATTGCTGGCCTTCCAGTTGGATTGGTTTGATTTCCGAGGCCCAACTTTTGTTGCGTTCATCTCTCTATTGATCGGTGTATCCATGTTAAAAAAAGCGACTTCTCACCCGGAAAGAAAAGGTACATTAGGTGGAACCTTTTTTGTGCTGTTTGCCATCTTCCTTTTCCTGACCGATATCTCAACCCTGGTCAGGCCCATACCCCGTCCATTACTAATTGGCAGTATTTTCAGTTGTTTGGCGATTGCTAACCTGGTTTACTTTTTGGTTACGCATTGGCAACGGAATCTCAATCTGTTCATGTTCTTCTTTTTTGGGGCCATTGGCGGCTCCATTTTGATGGTTTACTACCAAATAATTGACGTTTGGCAATTCGAAGAAATTGCTTCCACCTACTGGCCGGTATTGCTTATCATATTAGGAGCCATCATTCTCATTGATAGTATGGTGCAAAAGCAAAAGCGACTAAAACAGGACGAAAACAAATCTTCCACAACAGCTAATGAACAAACATTGGATTAGTCTGGCTTTTTGACCTTGCCAGCTATTTCGATTTTGACAATTCTTTTATTTTTTATATTTTCCCCAGAACAAAACGAATAATTGTTCAGGAGATTTGCCAATGCCTAAATTAATGGGGGAAATTAGTCTTCCGGGTGATAAGTCCATTTCACATCGTGCTGTGCTGTTTTCTGCTTTTCGCGAAGGTGTTTCTTATTTTGAAAATTTTAATTTTAATCAGGATTGTCAGGCGACCATCAACTGTTTAAAGGCATTGGGCATAGATATTGAACGCAAAGACCAGCACCAGTTAAGGATTCAGGGTAAAAACCTGCAGGACTGGCAACCCCCAAAACAGGCTCTGAATGCTGCAAATTCCGGCACAACAGCACGTTTACTCAGTGCATTGTTGGCCAATTTAACTTTCCCTACCAGATTAATCGGCGATGCTTCACTTTCCAAACGCCCCATGAAACGCATTATTGAACCTCTTACGCAGATGGGTGCTAAAATTAAATCCAGTGATGGCTACCTGCCTCTGGAGTTTGAACCTGTTTCCAGTCTGAATGGAATTTCATACACCTTGCCAGTTGCCAGCGCACAGGTTAAATCGGCGGTTTTACTGGCCGGTCTGTTCGCTCAGGGAAAAACAACTGTCATTGAAAAGCTGACTTCGCGTGACCACACCGAACGTTTGCTCAAATTACCGGTTGAATTTGACGACCAGGGGCGGAAGCTGATTTCCAGTTGGTCGGATTTACCCATACCGGATATCTCCATGAGGATTCCGGGAGACTTTTCATCGGCTGCTTTTTTCATTGTTGGAACGCTATTATTGCCGGGTTCCCGAGTTACCATCCGAAATGTCTCCTTGAATCCTACCCGAACCGGTTTCCTTAAGGTACTGGAATTGATGGGCGCTGAGTTGGAAATCAGTCAAATACAACAGGAACCGGAGCCGGCAGGCGATATTACTATTGCTTATCAGTCCCTGCACAACATCGAAATCCCGAAAGAACTGGTACCCAATATTATCGATGAAATTCCAATTTTAGCCATCCTGGCTGTACGTTCGGAAGGCAGGCTGATTTTACATCATGCGCGGGAATTACGCTTTAAAGAATCGG
>CAYNLJ010000452.1:0-2025 GCA_964398005.1 uncultured Caldithrix sp.
GGAAAATGGCTAAGTTAACCATAGACCAGCTCGATTTAAAAGGTAAAAAAGTATTGATTCGTTGTGATTTTAATGTGCCACTGGATGAGAATCGGAATATTACGGACGACCGCCGGATTGTGGCCTCTTTGCCGACCATCCGAAAGGTTTTGCAGGATGGTGGTGCTGCGATTTTGTGCAGCCATCTGGGCCGTCCCAAAGGACAGGTAAAGGAAGAATTACGATTAGCTCCGGTAGCAAAACGTTTAAGTGAACTGTTAAAGGTGGAAGTGAAAATGGCCCCGGATTGTGTTGGCCCTGAAGTTCAGAAAATGAAAGCCGAATTAAAAGCGGGTGAAGTGTTGCTGTTGGAAAACCTGCGCTTCCACAAAGAAGAAACGGACAACGATCCTGAATTTGCCCGACAGTTAGCCGAAGGCTGTGACCTTTACGTTAACGATGCTTTTGGAACAGCTCACCGGGCCCATGCTTCTACCGAAGGCGTCACCAAATACTTTAAACAGGCAGCTGCCGGTTATTTAATTGAAAGAGAACTGAAATATTTGGGACAGGCTATTGAAAATCCAACCCGGCCCTTTGTAGCCATCCTCGGTGGTGCCAAAATTTCGGGTAAAATTGATGTAATTAAGAACCTTTTTACGAAAGTAGATGCTCTGATTATTGGTGGGGGTATGGCCTACACCTTTTTTAAGGCTCAGGGCTATGAAATTGGCCAATCTTTGTTGGAAGAAGAGCGCATCGAAATGGCGAAGGGAATTTTACAGGAAGCCAAAGAAAAGAATATCGACTTTCTACTGCCGGTGGATGTAGTGGTGGCTGATAAATTTGACAATGAGGCTCAGCGCAAAGTAGTTAAAGTTGATGAGATTCCATCGGACTACATGGGCATGGACATCGGACCTGAAACTATTAAATTGTTCTCAGAGAAGATTCTGGCAGCCAAAACCATCGTCTGGAATGGACCGGTAGGTGTGTTTGAAATGCCGAACTTTGAAAACGGTACACGCAAAATTGCTGAAGCCATTGCTGGGGCTACCAAAAATGGTGCGATTAGTGTGGTCGGTGGTGGAGATTCTGCCGCTGCCGTGGCTAAATTTGGCATGGAAGACCAATTTACCCACATTTCAACCGGTGGCGGTGCTTCGCTGGAATTTTTGGAAGGCAAAGAATTGCCTGGTATTGCCGCCTTGACGGATGTTTAACAATTAAAAAATTCTCCCGTTGAATAATTTAACGGGAGAATTTTTATTAATGGGAATGGCTTGAATGGATTTTTTTCATTCTAAAATACTTCAAAAAAAATTGAATTTTTCAAGATTTTCAGACATTTTACAATTCGCAGAGACACTGTCGCTGCTTTCCGAAACGAAGGGTAAAGAAATTCCATCAACAATGACCACTAACCAAGAAATTTCATTTTCAGATTGCTTTGCCCAACTCTTAAACCCTTACACTCTTACACCCGTCTGGTGGCTGCGCCAGCAGCCGGACGGGCTCTTAACTTTATCAACCATTCAACCATTCAACCAATCAACTATTCAACTAACCCAACCATAGGAGATTAAACCATGAAACGCCAGATCGTGATTGCCGGCAACTGGAAAATGCATAAAACCAATAGTGAAGCCATGCAACTGGCCAATCAAATTCGCATAAAAACCATGGACATCACTAAAACCAGAATTATTATTTGTCCACCTTTTACAGCCCTGGCACCTGTTTTCGAAATTATTGGTGATTCCAAAATTCATTTAGGTGCGCAAAATATGTACTGGGAAAAAGAAGGGGCTTTTACCGGTGAAATCAGTGCAGGCATGATTAAAAGTACTGGTGCAGATTACGTAATTATCGGACATTCTGAGAGAAGACAATATTTTGGCGAGACCGATGAAACGGTCAACAAGAAGATTAAAGCGGCACTGGAAAACGGCTTAAAGCCCATCGTTTGTGTGGGCGAAACGTTGGATGAGCGCGAAGCACAGATTACCTTAAAAGTTGTGGGAAAACAGATTCGCGGTGCTTTTG
>CAYNLJ010000453.1:0-2021 GCA_964398005.1 uncultured Caldithrix sp.
CGGGCGGCCACGGCACGGTATGGTGACCAGTGCATTGCTTTTTCATGAATATGATTTTGTTGGCCGTACAATTGCTGGTAGGCTTTAATGAGTGCCAAATCACCGGACGGAAAGATGTCGGCCCGTCGCATGGCCATCAGTAAATAGACATCAGCGGTCCATGGCCCAACGCCTTTCAGGCGGCACAAATAGGCCAGAGCTTCACCGTTTGGCAACTGATGCAAATGGTCGAAATCAAAGGTACCTTCCAATACCTTCACTGCCAGATGATAACAATATCTTGCTTTTTGACGCGTAACACCCAAATTACGCAGCCCGTCATCACCGGCATGGTAAATAGAATTGGCGGAGACTTCACCTAAATGCTTTTTTAATCGATCAAACATTGCCTTGCCCGAAGCCAGAGAGACCTGCTGTTCCAGAATGATCTGAATCAAGGTGGCAAAGCCAGGCGGCCTTTTCCAGAAAGGCGGCGGGCCAAATTTTTGGACTACGGAATGTAATACCTGATCCTTTTGGGACAAGGCATCAATAGCCTGTTCAAAGATTTCTTCGTTTAGTACCAGTTTTTCCATAAAAAAACAGGCCGGCAAAAGCCGGCCAGTAAAAGTTTTAATTTCTGTTTACACAATTCAAATCTTCAAAGGCCTTTTTCAGCCTTTCGATCATGGATTCCTCGGCAGCACGCAACCATTTGCGAGGATCGTAATATTTCTTATTCGGTTTGTCCTCACCTTCCGGATTTCCGATCTGCCCCTGCAGATAACCTTCGTACTTTTTGTAATACTGACGAACACCATCCCAGAAAGCCCATTGAGTGTCGGTGTCAATGTTCATCTTAACCACACCGTAGGAAATGGCTTCACGAATATCTTCCAGGCTGGAACCGGAACCGCCATGGAACACAAAGCTTACCGGCTTGTCGCCGGTGTTGAATTTCTCTTTAATGTAATCCTGTGAATTTTTCAGGATGACCGGACGCAGGACGACGTTACCCGGTTTGTACACGCCATGCACATTGCCAAAAGCCGCGGCAATGGTAAAATTGGGACTGACAGCCAGCAATTTTTCGTAAGCATAGGCCACTTCTTCCGGCTGAGTGTAAAGTTTTTTACTGTCCACACCGGTGTTATCAACACCATCTTCTTCGCCGCCGGTAACGCCCAATTCGATTTCCAGGGTCATGCCCATTTTGGCCATGCGTTCCAAAAAGTTGACCGAGGTGGCCACATTCTCTTCCAGCGGTTCTTCGGAGAGATCCAGCATGTGCGAACTGAACAACGGTTTGCCGGTTTGGGCAAAATGTTCTTCATTGGCTTTTAGCAATCCTTCCACCCAGGGCAACAGTTTTTTGGCGGCGTGGTCGGTGTGTACGATGACCGGAACGCCGTAAAGTTCGGCCATCTGATGGATGTGGCGCGCGCCGGAAACTGCACCGGCAATAGCCGCCTGCTGATTTTCGTTGGAAAGACCTTTACCGGCAAAGAAACTGGCCCCACCATTGGAAAACTGAATAATCACCGGAGAATTCACTTCTCTGGCCGCTTCCAGCACCGCATTAACCGAGTTGGTGCCCACCACATTAACCGCAGGCAGGGCAAAGCCTTCTTCCTTGGCAATCTTAAAAACGGTTTGGACATCATCGCCGGTTAGCACACCAGGTTTTACATGATCAAGAATTTTAGACATCTTCTTCCTCCACTAAATGCATTTAAACGTCAGTAATTTCAAACAGATTGGAATATCGTAAAAAAATGCACAATTTGAAAATAAAAATTCCCTACTTTTTAGTAATAAAAATCTTTCAATAAATTCAAGATAACCTTGCCGCGCAAATTGTGCGCAGCACAGCGCAGGTTAATCGCACAAAAAAAGGAAAATTACCTTTTGATATCATTCTTTCTAATTGATTTTTAATAGGTTATCGAAAGTTTTAGTTTTTCTGGCACCGCGCTTGCACAATCCTGATTGGTTTTAGTACAATCATTTTAACAGGAGGAGCGATGAAGCTTTTTTCTTAC
>CAYNLJ010000454.1:0-2015 GCA_964398005.1 uncultured Caldithrix sp.
GCAGGCCAATTTTTTGCGAAAGGAAAAAGACACTCTTTAAATTAACATCCATCAGACGATCCCAGTCCGCTTCGCTAACCTGTCCGAAAGGCGTTTTAAAAAAAATAGCGGCGTTGTTCACCAGCACGTCTACCCGCCCGGTTTGCTGTAAAACCTGATCGGCCAATTGCTCTGCATTCTGTACGGTGGACAGGTCCTTTTGAAAAAGCAAAACCGGACCACCATGCTGCTCAATTTCCTGTTTTAATTGTTCGGCTTGTGCAGTGCTGGCGTGATAATGGCAGCAGATAAGCGCGCCTCGCCTGGCCAGTTCCAGACTAATCGCACGACCTATACGTACCGCGCCTCCGGTAATCAGGACAACCTTATTTTGCAGATCCATTTTTTAAAAAGTCCTTCAAAAAGGGATTGTGTTGCTTTTCGTAGCCGATGGTGGTATCCGGTCCATGTCCGGAATGAACCGTTGTTTCATCCGGCAGGGTTAACAGTTTTTTGCTAATGGATTCCATCAGGGTCTGGAAATTCCCACCGTAAAGATCGGTTCGGCCAACTGATTCCTTAAATAGCACATCACCCACAAAAACATCATTCGGGAAATAAAGACTGATGCTACCCGGACTGTGCCCCGGAGTGTGCAGCACTTTAATCTCATGTTGATTGAACTTGATCTTGTCCCCATCATTTAAGAATTGGTCTACCTCCGGCACATCAGAGCTGTCCATGCCAAAGAACAGTGCCTGTTCTTTCAACGATTCCACCAGTGGCAGGTCATCTTCATGGATTAAAAACGGTATTTTAAAATAATCTTTAACCTGCGAAAGGTGACGAATATGATCAATATGATTATGGGTGTTGATGATTTTAGTCGGTTTTAACTTGTTTTGTTCAATGGTGTCAATAATTTTTTGCGGTTCATCACCCGGATCGATTAAAATACATTCTCCTGTCTGTTCATCCGCAATGATAAAGCAGTTTACTTCAAACGGACCTACAGGTAATTTAACAATTCTCATAAATACTCCCCGATTAAACAGTTAAAAAGAATTTACAGGATTAATGGCCTGGCCTTTTTCCAGCACAGAAATTACATTATTAGCCACCATGCGGGCCATTTCGTCTCTGGTTTCCACAGTCGCACTGCCAATGTGCGGTAGTAATACTACGTTATTTAAAGATAAGAGTTCCTGATGAACCTCAGGTTCCTTTTCAAAAACATCCAGACCTGCCCCGGCCAGATGTCCCTCTTTCAGGGCCTTAACCAACGCCTCCTCATCTACTACAGGACCGCGGGCAGTGTTAATTAGAATGGCTCCTTTTTTCATGGAAAAGATTCTTCTCTCATCCAGCAAATGATGCGTCTCTGGCGTTAAAGGGCAATGGAGTGAAACAAAATCAGCTTTGGCTAACAGTTCATCAAGATCAAGAAATTGAGCGCCGGTAACCTTTTCGAATTCGGGCTTAGGCTGTCTGGAATAATAAACGATTTTCATATCAAAACCGACTGCCCGGCGGCCCACTGCCTGGCCAATCCGTCCGGCTCCAACAATACCAAGTGTTTTGCCTGAGACTTCTGTACCCAAAAGTAATTCTGGAGCCCAGCCTTTAAATTTGCCGGCTCGTAAAAAGTGATCTGCTTCCACTACGCGCCGGCTTACCGCCAGTAAAAGTGCCCAGGCCAAATCGGCCGTGGCCGCCGTTAAAACGTCGGGTGTATTGGTTACCAAAATCTTTCTGCGGCTCGCCTCCTCGACATCAATGTTATTGTAGCCAACGGCGTAATTGGCAATTACCCTGAGCTGTTTCGCCTTTTCCAGAAATTCCTTGTCAATTTTGTCCGACAGCATGCAAACCAGTGCATCAATTGTTTCTGCGGCTTTTAACAATTCATTACGCGGTAAGGGAGAATCCTTTTTATTAACAACAACCTTGTAACCGGCTTTGTTTAAGAGATCAATCCCCACCTGAGGGATTTTTCTGGTAATCAATACAGTATAATTTTTTCCCATGGTCATTCC
>CAYNLJ010000455.1:0-2014 GCA_964398005.1 uncultured Caldithrix sp.
CTGGCCAGTCATGGTGCGGCCATCGGCATTTTACTGGCTCTTTACCTTTACACCCGCAAACGTCCGGATCAACCCTTTTTATGGTTGGTAGATCGCATTGTGATTGCCGTGGCCTTGGCCGGCAGTTTTATTCGCATTGGAAATTTTTTTAATTCCGAAATTATTGGCCGCCCGGCAGATGTACCCTGGGCCGTAGTTTTTGAACGGGTGGACAATATTCCACGCCATCCTACCCAAATTTACGAAGCGCTGGCTTATTTCTTGATTTTTCTTTATCTATTTTTTAAATATAAAAAATTGGGAGCAAAGACACCACGTGGTCACCTGTTTGGCTTATTTTTGATTTTGGTTTTCGGGTTCAGATTTTTTGTAGAATTTTTTAAAGAATACCAGTCTCCGTTTGAAGCGCAATTACCCCTGGACATGGGGCAGATTCTAAGCATTCCCCTGGTTATTTACGGATTTTATCTGTTATTCAGACAGCAAAAGCCCATTCCCGATCCGGATGCTTCTAAGAAGAAGTAGAATCAATTATTTGCTCCCCCGTCAAATTAAAAGGGAGGGCTTGATATGTTAGCCAATGTAAAACTAACCATTCTAAGTGAAAATCGGGTAATTGGTCCGCAGTTAATTGCTGAACAGGGCCTGGCAATTTTTATTGAGACCCCGGAAGGGAAGCTTTTATTTGACACCGGACAGACCAACGCTTTAATTCATAATTCGAAAATCTTAAATATTAACCTTGCCGAGATAAGTTATGTTGTATTGAGCCATGGCCACTACGATCATACCGGGGGCTTGCCCTATGTGGCCGAACTAAAAAATCCATTGAAGGTGGTTTGTCATCCCGCCCTGATTAACAAAAAATACAGGGTTTACCCGGCGGGTAACCTGGAAATTGGGGTGCCCTGGGAAAAGAGTGCCCTAATTAAGAAAGGGGTGGAATTCTTATTTCATACTCATCCTTTTGAAGTATTGCCTGACATCTGGTTTTCAGGAGAAATCCCTCGTAATAATAATTACGAAACGATTGATGAAGCCTATCAACAACGAGTGTTGGAAAGTTTGATTCATGATGAACTCCACGACGATGCTTTTCTTGTGTTAAATACTGTTAAAGGCCTGGTAGTGCTTTTAGGTTGTGGCCATGCCGGCCCGGTAAATTCTCTTAAGCATGCCATGCGTATTACCGAAAATCATCATGTTTATGCGATTATTGGTGGGATGCACCTGCAATCGGCAGATCAATCGAAAATCGAGCAAATCGTTAAAAATATTCACCGGATCAATCCGGAATTAATCTTCCCGCTTCATTGTTCAGGTTTTTCAGCCATCCATCGATTTTTCAGTGTTTTTAAAGATCGTGTTCAATTGCTTAATGTTGGGGATCAGATTGAAATTAGCGAATAAAGAAAGGAATTAAGAAATATGGATCATACGCCCGCAAAGCGTCCCAGCTGGGATGAGTACTTCATGCATCTGGTGGATGAAGTCGCCAAAAGAGCAACTTGTGATCGGGGTAAAAGTGGAGCCATTATTGTGCGTGACAAACGCATTTTATGTACCGGTTATGTGGGAACCCCACCCGGATTTCCGCACTGTGATGAAGCAGGCCATCTTCTTAAAAAAGTGATTGATGAAGATGGTACCATCCGTCAACATTGTGTACGTACCATTCATGCTGAACAAAATGCCATTGCTCAGGCCGCCCGTTACGGCATTCCTCTGGAAGGTACAACGCTTTATTGTACCATGGAACCCTGTCGCGTGTGTGCCATGTTAATAATCAGTGTGGGTATTAGAAAGGTGGTCGCCAAGCGCCGTTACCATGCCGGTCAGGAAACCAGAGATTTGTTTAAAAAAGCAGGCATTGAACTGCTGGTCATGGAAGACCGGGTAGAGACCTATGAAAATCAGTAGAACGAATCCTCTGTAAAGTTTAAGGGCTAAGAGTTGAAGAGTTAAGAGAATATTTGCTTTCATGATAGAGTCAGGCTTTTAGAAGTTTGAAGGA
>CAYNLJ010000456.1:0-2013 GCA_964398005.1 uncultured Caldithrix sp.
GCCATTAAAATAATATTGGACAACGGTCCGCTGTATTTTTGGCAGATATTGCGCGCTAAATCGATATCTTTTAATGAACTGAAATTTTCAACTACTGAAAGAATTTCCGGCACTAAAATTTTTCTTTTGCGTAAAGAAATGGCCCGCTCAATAATCAAGGCCACGGCAATCAATGAAGTTAAGGCCAGTGGGTACATCATAATGCCACCGCGCTGAAAGAACTCTAACATAAATCATCTCCCTTGTCTTAAATCCGGATAAATAAGCTTTGCTGTAATGGTTAAATTTTCTTCCGGAAAATCTTCCGGAAGCGGGATAAACGGAAACACCGCCTTAATTGCTTCGCTGCTGGCTACTTCCAACGATTTGTGTCCAACCTGTTTTAACACTTCAAAATCGATCAACTGACCATCACGATCGATGGTAAAACGAATAATAGTGTAGCCGTGAATAAGCCCCAGTTGATAGTAGGCCGGTGGAGCAAACCAGACCTGGTACAATTTGTTTTTAAAGGCATTGACATAGGGCGCCCACTCCCATTTGTAAGTACTCAAGGAAATAGCGCCAATATCTTCTACCGAGAACTTTTTTTGTTCCATCATCTGGTTGGCACCTAACTTAAACCGTGATTGCTGCGCCGGGGCTTCCGGTTTTTCTGAGGCTTCGTCCATTTGCTGTTGCTGTGTGCCTTCACCGATTAAGGCCTGCCGGTTAAACGTTTTGGTTTGAAAGGCCTGGAAATTTTTAAATGTTGGCCGGGTAGAATAGTCCGGTAAACGGACATTGCCCTGACTTTTTGGTAATGCACCCACCTGATTGGTCACTTCGGGGTTTTTGGCACGTGAATTTTGATCAGACAACAGATCCGTGTCTTCCGGTTTTTCGTTATTCTCATTAATATTTTCGACGATTTTCCATTCTTTTTCTTTTGGCTTGTTTTCCGGAAAAGTAATCACTACTTCTTCCGGGGGATTTTTTTTGGCAACTTCTACCTTGCTCTTTAACCAATTTTCCTGATTTAATAGCCAAAAAAGGAAGAGGTGAAAGAGAAGGGACAAAATAAAGGCCAAAACAATGACCTGTTTCTCTCTTTCCTGTTTTTCGGCCTTTAGATGTAACGGAAACTGCATAAATCCCTTGATATGCCTATTGCTTGTATTCTAATTTTGCGATGGGCAACACCATCTCTTCAATGGATACGCCACCATGCTGAAAACTGTCTTTGTAATAATGCAAATACTTATTGTAATTGGTCGGATAGACCAGGTAAAAATCCTCCTTGGCAAAAACATAGGTAGTATTGATGCCCCGCTTGGGGAGTCGCCAATCGGATGGTTCTTTAATAAAAATCGTCTGCTTCGGATCAGCCTTCAAACTGCGCCCGTATTTGTACCTTAAATTGGTCGAAGTTTCGCGATCGCCAATAACTTTTGTACCACGCAAACCACGTACACTTCCATGATCCGAAGTGATAAAAACAACCGAACCACTTTGCCCGATCTCTTTAATAATGGACAGCAAAGGAGAATGTTCAAACCAGGAGCGGGTTAATGTTCGGAAGGCGGCTTCATCCGGTGCAATCTCCTTAAGAATGGGTAAATCGGAACGGCTGTGTGCAATAATATCAACAATATTAACCACGATGGACAATAATTGAGCATCGAGCAGATTATTCAAATTTTTGCTTAAGCGACGCAGGTCATCGTTGTTCATTACCTTCACATATTTCAACTTGTTGCCAAGATCCATTCCATGTCGCTTCAACTGTAAGTCCAACAACTCTTTTTCGTAACGATTCAGGCTTTCATCGTCTTCATTGAGCGACCAGAGGTCAGGATAATGCTTTTCGATATCTTCAGGGAAAAGCCCGCTAAACAATGCGTTGCGTGAAAACGGCGTAGCCGTTGGCAGGATGGAATAGTAATGCTGCCGATCGATACGAAACCAATCCGAAAAATAAGGTTCCAACGACATCCATTGATCCAGCCGCAAACAGTCAATGACCACAAAGGC
>CAYNLJ010000457.1:0-2010 GCA_964398005.1 uncultured Caldithrix sp.
AACAGCGCCAATCCCCATAACGTAGCCTTTGGTTTTAAAACTTTAAACTTCCTGTGTATGGTTAAACCTTCCATGGGGATTAAAACACAATTTTTTTGCAACCACTCTGGACTGTTTATTTTCCATTCCGGAGGAGTGATGATTAAAAATAATAAAAAAAATTTAATTGCTGTCAAGAGGCCTTTAAGAAATTTTGAATGTTAAGTTATGAGTGTTGAATGGAAAAAGTTAGGCGTAAATGATGCATGTGCTGAAAGGGGCAGACCAACTCAAAACAAGCAAGTTTAGACATTCATTATTTACTAATTCCCCGATATCCGGTTCTAAAAGAAACTTGTTAAAAGTATAAAAATTAACTATGAATTTTGTATTTCGTCACTTGAATGTATGCTTTACAGTTCTTATTTTCTTTTGTCACTAAAGCGGAATTCTCTTAAATCATTAGAAAGGGCCTATTCATGAAAGCTCTGATTACCAGCGGCGGACGCGGAACCCGTTTACGTCCCTTAACGCACACGCAAAACAAACATCTGATCCCTATTGCCAACAAGCCCATCATTCACTATGCCATTGAATATTGCGCCGAAGCCGGTATTAAAGAGATCGGCATTGTGTACAACGCTGAATCTACCGCCATTCCCGATGCATTAGGCGACGGTTCGCAATTCGGGGTCAAGCTGACCTTCATTCCACAGGAAGCGCCCCTGGGCCTGGCTCATGTGGTTAAAATTTCTCAGGATTTTATTGGTGATGAACCTTTCGTCTTTTATTTGGGCGACAACATGGTGGTCGGCGGCTTAAAACGGTTTATTGAAGAATTTGAAAAAAATAAAAGCAATTGTCATTTGACTCTGGCCAAAGTCAAAGATCCGCAAAGATTTGGCGTGCCCGAACTGGACGGCAACCGTATTGTGCGCATTGAAGAAAAGCCTAAAAAACCAAAAAGCAATTTTGCCGTGGCCGGCATTTACATCTACGATTCTTCCATTTTTGAAGCGGTGAACAACATTCAGCCCAGCGCGCGCGGCGAACTGGAAATTTCCGACGCACACCAATACCTGCTGGATCATGGTTACAAAGTGACCTATTCCGAAATCACCGGCTGGTGGAAAGACACCGGTAAACCATACGACCTGTTAGAAGCCAATCGCCTGGTGCTTGACAATCTGCAGGAAAAAATCGAAGGTGAAGTTGATGAGAAAAGTCTGGTCACCGGTAAGGTGGTTCTTGAAAAGGGCGCCAAAATCATCAATTCAACGGTACGCGGACCGGCCATCATCGGCAAGAATACGGTGATTGAAAACAGTTACATCGGGCCTTTTACTTCCATTTATCATGACTGCCTGATTAAAAACAGCGAAGTGGAATTCAGCATTTTGCTGGAAAAATGTAAACTGATTGATGTGACCATTCGTGTGGAACACAGCCTGCTGGGCAACGACGTGGAAATCGTCAAAACCAACGGACGGCCGGCTACCAACCGCTTTTTAATCGGCGACCAGAGTCGCATCGAACTTTTGTAAATCTTGGGGAGGAGCTATGACGACTTTTAAAAATTTATTGGTTGAAATTGAAGAATCGATTGCCCTGTTGACTATTAACCGTCCTGAAAAATTAAACGCTTTAAACCGCCAGACTCTGGAAGAATTACAACAATTCTTTGCTCAGGTGGAAGAGGACGATCAGGTAAAAGGCATTTTGCTTACCGGAGCCGGCGGAAAAGCTTTTGTTGCCGGTGCCGATTTAAAGGAAATTCAACAATTGGATGCCGAAGCAGCCATCGCCTTTGCCCGTTTTGGTCAGCAGCTGTTCCGCCGCATCGAACAGTTTCCAAAGCCGGTGGTGGCTTTGGTCAATGGTTACGCTTTGGGTGGAGGATGTGAGTTGGCCATGGCCTGCCATTTCCGCTTTGCTTCGGAAACGGCCAGGTTCGGTCAGCCGGAAATCAATCTTGGCATCATTCCCGGCTACGGCGGAACCCAGCGTTTACCGAGGTTGGTAGGCAAGGGC
>CAYNLJ010000458.1:0-2003 GCA_964398005.1 uncultured Caldithrix sp.
ACAAAATATTATTTGACAGGGAATAATTGACGATGTAAATTTGGTTTCTTTAAATGCGACTAAATAAGTCGTATTTTTTTGACAGTAAAATAAGACTAAAAAAGTCGTATTTATGATGAAATTTAGTAGAAAAGTGGAATATGCCATGATTGCCATGGTCGAAATGGCCCGACGTAAGGGCATCGACAATTTAATGACCGCCCGCTGGCTGGCCAAAGAATACCATATTCCACAGGAAATTTTAAGTAAGGTCTTACAAAAATTAGCCAAAATCGGATTGTTGCAATCGGTGCAGGGCGTTAAAGGTGGTTACACACTGGCAAAAGAAATGGATCAGATCAATGTGCTGGAAATCGTGCAGGCCATCGACGGACCTTTGCGCATGGTTTCCTGTGACACTGGCAGACCCTGCGATTGCGAGCAGTTCCTGGTCTGTAATATCCAGTCGCCCATGCAGTACATTCAGGATGAATTTGTTCAATTGCTGAAAAACATCACTTTAAAAGATTTGTTAACGCGCATGAAAGGGGATTTTTCCTGGATTTACAGACAACAGCCGGATTTCAATACTGAAAACCTGATTGAACAAAAAAATTACAATGAAAAACTTAATGCCATTAAAGGATGAGGTGAAAAAATGAGTGATGAGAAAAAACGCATAGAAGAAATCACCAAAAAAGAATATAAATATGGTTTTGTGACCGAAATTGAAGCGGATGAATTGCCCTTAGGTTTGAATGAAGATATCATCCGGGCCATTTCTCAAAAGAAGAATGAACCGGAATTCATGACTGAGTGGCGCTTAAAAGCTTACCGCCATTGGTTAAAAATGGAAGAACCACATTGGCCAAAGGTCAAGTACCCGCCCATTGATTACCAGGCCATCCGTTATTATTCGGCGCCTAAAAATGCGCCCAAGTACAATAGTCTGGATGAAGTGGATCCGGAATTGTTGAAAACCTATGAAAAATTGGGCATTCCTTTGGAAGAACAAAAGATGTTGGCCGGTGTGGCTGTGGATGCCGTTTTTGACAGTGTCTCGGTGGCAACGACCTTTAAAGAAAAACTGAATGAAATGGGCATTATCTTCTGTTCCATGTCCGAAGCCATTCAAAATCATCCGGAATTGGTACAAAAATATCTCGGTTCCGTAGTGCCTTACACCGACAATTTTTTTGCCGCTTTAAATGCAGCAGTTTTCAGCGACGGTTCCTTTGTTTACGTACCAAAAGGCGTGCGTTGTCCCATGGAACTTTCGACCTATTTCCGTATCAATGCGGCGCAAACCGGTCAGTTTGAACGTACATTAATTGTGGCGGACGAAGGGGCTTACGTCAGTTACCTGGAAGGCTGTACGGCACCGATGCGTGATGAAAATCAGCTGCACGCCGCGGTTGTGGAACTGGTCGCCCTGAAAAACGCCGAAATCAAATACTCAACCGTTCAAAACTGGTACCCGGGCGACGAAGAAGGAAAAGGTGGTATCTACAATTTTGTAACCAAGCGTGGCATCACTTATGAAAACGCCAAAATTTCATGGACACAGGTGGAAACTGGTTCGGCCATTACCTGGAAATATCCCAGTGTGATTTTAAAAGGCGACAATTCTGTGGGCGAGTTTTACTCGGTGGCGCTGACCAATAACTATCAGCAGGCCGATACCGGCACCAAGATGATTCATCTTGGCAAAAACACACGCAGTACCATTGTTTCCAAAGGTATTTCTGCCGGTAAGAGTGATAATTCCTACCGCGGTCTGGTTAAGGTAGGAAAGAATGCCACCAATGCCCGTAATTTTTCGCAGTGTGATTCTTTGTTAATCGGCGACAAATGCGGTGCACACACCTTTCCTTACATTGAAGTTCAGAACACCACGGCCAAAGTGGAACACGAGGCTACAACTTCAAAAATTGGCGAAGATCAAATTTTTTATCTGAATCAGCGCGGTATTTCCACCGAGGATGCCGTGTCCATGATTGTCAACGGTTATTGCCGTGAAGTGT
>CAYNLJ010000459.1:0-2000 GCA_964398005.1 uncultured Caldithrix sp.
TGTTCAAAGTATGATTTAATTCAATCGATTCTCTGTTTACATAATCCTGGCGATCCTCCAGGCCATCCGGATTGTATTTCCATACATGACTGTACGGCTTGTAATAGCGGGTAGATCGCTGGAGTGCCGCATTTATTTTTATGTTATCTGCCAGACGATAGGTCAGTTTTACATTCAAATTCCGTCGGGCATCGTAACCAAATGGCAAATAATTTGGTTCATTTAAATAGCGATAAGAACTAAACAACGACATGTTTTTAACGAATGGCACAGGCCCGGAAAAAGTAGCATAATAGGTTCCATACATTGGGCTGCCGAAAAGCGAAGGCAGTTTCCCAATTGTAGGAATTTCTGTGAATTTTCGATGTTTGTATCTGGAAACACCTATGGTATCATAACTCGTTGGAACCGTTGAAAAACTTGTATCGCCAGGCAAGGCATAATCGCGCCAGGAATCACGATAAAGATATTCCTGACCGGAAGGGATATCAACCAGATCGCTATGTAGCATCCAATCTTGTTTATGATAAGGTGATTCTCCCAACCACGGACTTTCATATTCCAATCGCAGAGAATAATTCCGGTAATCACCTTCTTTGGTCACAATATTGATAACGCCGGACATGGCCTGCCCGTATTCGGCACTAAAAGCACCGGTTTGAACCTGTAATTCCTGAATGGTGTACTTATCCAAATTTATATCGGCAGCGCCTCCTTTGTAAAATGGATCCTGGATCAGCACTCCATCCACCATGTAGGCAATTTCACCGGCCCGACCACCACGCAGATGCAAATCGCCAGCAGCATCAGCTACCATGCCAGCTTGCACCGCCACAGCCTCATCAAATTCCTGAATGGGCATTTCTGAAAAGACTTCAAAATCCAGCACAGCCGTTTTATTGGTTTCATCTTTACTTACCAGCGGCCTTTCTGCTTCCACAACCACAGCCTCAGTTTCCAAGATGGTTTCACTTAACAGGAAATTTACCGTAACGGTTTTATCTGCCATTACCTGTACATTTTTATGCGTTACCTTTTGATAGCCTACCATAATAGCTGAAACATCATAAAATCCCGGAGGTACATTGAGAATTAAAAACACCCCGTTTTCATCCGTAGAGGCCCCCAGGGAACGCCCTTCTATCACAACATTTACACCTGGTAAGGGTTCTCCGGTGGCCTTGTCTTTAACCACGCCTACGATTTTGCCCGTTGTACCGGCCCAGAGTAGTTGTGTTAAAAACAGGGTGATTATTAATGGAAGCAGTCTTTTTAACTTTAACATAGTTCTCTCCCATTTTTTGAAAACATGGGGATGACTCAAAGAGCCATCCCCCGTAATAATCTTTTTGCTATTTGATCAACACCATTCGTTTAACCTGAGAATAGGAACCAGCTTCGATGCGATAAAAATAGATTCCTGAAGGCATGTTAGAGGCATCCCAGGTAATTCCTTTGAAGCCGGCCGACATCTCGCGATCAATTAAACGAGCCACCTGTTGTCCGAGTGCATTGTAAACCGTTAAGCGGACATGACTTTTTTCCGGTAGATCAAAGCGGATATTGGTAACCGGGTTGAAGGGATTAGGATAGTTCTGGTAAACATGAAAACTTTTCGGACGCAGATTGCTAACCTTTTCCAGACCTGTAGCCAGATCCTTAATCGTTTGCGTGGGAATGGAAAGATGGTACAAATCATCGAGGGTGTCTTTAAAAATGACATGCAAGTTTTCATCTGCAAAGCGTGCTGCCCCCTGGATGGTTGGACTATTCCAGTTCTCAACCAAACTCACCGGTCCCTGCCAGGTGGTGCCATTGTCCTCGGAGTAAACGACGCGCAGATGGAAATTGGCTTTCTCCAGGTTGCCCATGGTTCCTGTGGTATCCATCAGATCGGTGTAAACAAAATAGAGGGTACCATCGGGGCCAAGGCTGGGTGTATTGGAAAAACGTTGTTCTTCGTCTGCCGGATAATCTCCCCAGGCAACCAGACCATTGTC
>CAYNLJ010000460.1:0-1998 GCA_964398005.1 uncultured Caldithrix sp.
GCTGGATGAGGGTTTTGACCTGGTTTCTGGCTGGAAGAAAAAACGTCACGACCCGATCACCAAAACGGTGCCTTCCAAATTATTCAATTTTACAACCCGCTTTCTGACGGGAATTAAAATTCATGATTTCAACTGTGGTTTAAAGGCTTACCGGAACGAAGTGATCAAAGCCATTCCCATTTACGGTGAACTACACCGCTATCTGCCTGTTCTGGCGCACTGGCAGGGCTTTCGGGTGGGCGAAATTCCTGTAAAGCATCATCCCCGCAAATTTGGCCACACCAAATTCGGTGCCCGGCGCTTTTTAAGCGGCTTTTTTGATTTGATCTCTGTTTTGTTCATTACCCGCTACCGTCATAAACCGATGCACCTTTTCGGGTTATTTGGTCTGATAAATATGTTTGTTGGCTCCGTCATTTTACTGGTACTGGCCATTCAGTGGTTTCAGGGGGAACCACTCAGCCGGCGCCCGTTACTCTTTTTGGGGATTTTACTGGTTATTGTTGGTGTACAGTCCTTTTCACTGGGACTCATTGGCGACATGCTGACCAGCAGCAAAGACACCCGTCCAAAATTTGCGGTTAAAGAAGTCATCGAATAAGAAAAGTGGTTATGAAGTATTACAAATACTCGATTATTATTCCTTCTTTTAACCGGGCCGATGAAATCTTTGAATTACTACAATCACTGGCCAAACTTAATTTCCCTTTAGAGCGATTCGAAATCATTGTGGCAGACGATGGCTCCACAGACAACACACCACAAATCGTAGAACAGCTTCGTCACCTGTTTCCGTTTGATTTAAAATATTTTACCCAGACTAACCAGGGCCCGGGCGCAGCACGCAATTTGGGCATGAACCAGGCCAGTGGTGACTTTTTCATTTTTGTGGATTCCGATGTTACCGTACCCCCCGACTGGCTGGCCAATATTGACCGAGCTCTAAATGAAGAACAGGCCGATGCCTTTGGCGGACCTGACACTTACCGCAAGGACTTTCCGGCTTTGCTCAAAGCCATCAACTACTCCATGACTTCTTTTTTAACCACCGGTGGCCTGCGCGGCAAAAAGGGCAAAAAACTGGCCAAGTTTTATCCTCGTTCTTTTAACATGGGCCTAAGCCGCGAGTTGTGGCAAAAGATTGGTGGTTTTTCCAATTTACGCCATGGTCAGGACATCGAATTCAGTAATCGTATTTTAAAATCGGGTGCCAAAGTCATTTTTGTGGCCGATGCCCCCGTTTTTCACAAACGTCGGACCAATCTGCGTCGCTTTTTTAAACAGGTTTTCAACTGGGGTGTCGCACGTATTAATCTGTACAAACTGGATCAAACAATGCTGGAGCCGGTACACGCCTTACCCGCTATTGCCACCTTGATTGTTTTGCTCACTGCCCTGCTGGCTGTTTTCTGGCAACCGGCACGCATGCTTTTTGAAATTGGTCTGATATTCGGCTTACTATTACTTTTCATTTCCATGATCGATGCAATTTTAATGTACAAGGAAATCACTCCTGCACTCTACTTGCCCATCGTCATTCCATTTCAGATATTTGGTTATGGTCTGGGATTCATTTACAATTTCATCCGGCGCGTCATTTTGAAAAAAGGCGCCAAGGTAGGTTTTCAGAGGAATTATTACAAATAAAGGGTTTTATTATGGCTGCCAAAAAGCAAAAAAAGGCACGTTCCAAAAAAGTAGAACAAAAACCTTCCGTCGGGATTCAATTATCCGCCCGCACGCAGGACTACCTGTCGGTAGCTTTTATTTTCTTTTTCCTGCTCATTTTACTCAAGCCGCTGGCCATCGATCACCTTTCACCCCAAGGTGTTGATGTTTTAGGTTCCGTTGCCAAAATGCACGCGGTGCGGGAATACCAGAAGCAAACAGGCGATCAGGCTCTATTCAATCCTAATCTGTTCGCCGGCATGCCCATTTACCATCGGCTCAGTCCAAAGGCTTTTTCACTGGACAATCTTTTGGCCAAGTTGTCACGCC